>NZ_JBEAHW010000018.1:0-205147 GCF_040062085.1 Klebsiella sp. JN_Kp122 | reverse complement strand
GGCTGAATGTTTATCAGTATGCGCCGAACCCGCTGGGATGGGTGGATCCGTGGGGATTAGCTAAGTCATGTGGTGGAACAACAAAATTTTATCGTTCAATGAGTCATGAAGATTTCGAGTATTTACGCACTACAGGTAAATTAAGAGGAACATCTGAAACATTCATTTCACCAAGAAGAGCATTCTCTGAGAATTACGAGGGAGTTTTAGTGAGGTTTTACCTTAAAAACGATGCATTATCAGAACTAAAATCAATTGGGGTTAAAGATTCAGCAGTACTTACCAGTATTACTTATCCGGACATGCCAGATGTAGGGAAGGGATGGAAGGAGACAAGTGCATTCTTTAAAGCTGAAGGGGAACAGATTAATATTGGATTAGGTAAAGGTAAGGCATTAGATAGATTCAATCAAGGGATTCAGCGATTCGAGAGGTTAAATTAATAGCATATGAAAATTGATAAAAAACAATTAATTGTCTCTTTAATGAAAAGAGAAATTGATATCTCAAAATTTTATAATGATTTCAATGCATTTTACGGTGAACTTAACATATGCTATGAACTTGAATTAGCTCGTCAAAATAGAGATGCTGAATTAGTTGATGTTTTTTTATATTTGTCAGCTCTTATTAATTATGATTTTAAGTGTATAGATTTATTGAATGAATTGATAATAGCTGATTGGCATAAAAAACATGAGGATTTAGCAACGATTCTAAATTACTATCATAGTGAGACTAGTGTTGAATACTTATATCAAGCGGCGTTGTTAGAACTAAATTATAGAGACTATGATGAGGATTATGTTCTGGCAGATAAATGTATTAGGGCGCTAGCCAAAATAAAAAATAAAAACTCAATCGAAAAATTGGAAAGATTGGCTATGGTAGAAAATGAAAAAATAAAAAAAAGCGCAATGAAACAATTAAGTAAAATTAGTTGAGCTAATGGGTGTTTAAAGTCGCCTGTCCATTACAGGCGATTTAGAAAAATATTTAAAACTAATTTAAAGTTGGAAATGATATGTTTTTTCTGTAGGGATAAGCGTTTTCGCCTTGCAAAAATCCCCTAAAGAGACGAGGTTGTGAATCTCCTGTACCTGATGGGTGATATCATGTAGATTAACAATCCATTCATTACAAAAATTAATGACTGCTTGGTTTCGAATTCCAATTTGTATTGTACGGTAATTAAGTTTATTTAGATGAATATCTCTCTCAGGATCCCACTGAAATATAATATCTGAATTCTTTATTTTATCTTGCCATTCTTCTTTATTTTGAAAGGTTGATGCTGAATGATAATCACTTGGCACCCCTAAATGAAGAATTTTTTGGAATGCGTCATGACTCAAGTCTATAGCTAATATTCTCGTCTGATTGCTGTCTTTTTTCCCCCAGCCAGAGCGATACATCATCCATAAAAATGATGGCTTAATCCATGTCATTCTAGTCAGGCTAAATGGGGGAGAAACGAACGTATTGTTTTTAATCGCACTATCAGCTATTTCATCGGAATATGCCTGATAGACACGGATAAAATCTTTTGTGAAGAAGGCTCTAATTTGCCGTTCTGGGATTGAGTACTTTGGTAAATGCTTTTCCATCAATAGTTTTAATTGAGTTAATTAAATAGATATTATACATGGAAAGTTACTCTGATAAAAATGTTTCGTATTGTTGAAACAGGCTTTTCCCAGAAAATGCTACGACAGAATTCATAATAATATATCAAGCAGACGGCGGAAGAGACGCGCTGGTTCTACTGGCAGGGCGACGCGCTGGCGGGGGAAACGGTCACTATCACCCGCGAACCGCTGGCGGCACAGAGCATTTTTGATACCGGCAGCCGGCTGCAGCGGCAGAAAGCGCAGGAAACGCTGTTCAGCAGTATGCGCGAGTACGTGTACTATCCGGGAAGTTTTCAGCCGCTGGCGCTGCTGACGCAGGAAGCGGGCAGGAAGGAGAGCTGGCACTATCATTGTGACCCGAACGGCGCGCCGGTGCGCCTGACGTCATTACAGGGCGAGATAGTGTGGTCTGAGAAGACGGGCGTATGGGGAGAGAAAGGGGAGATCTACGCCGATCGTATCAGCAACCCGCTGCGTTTTCAGGGCCAGTATTTTGACGCTGAAACGGGGCTGCACTATAATCGACATCGTTACTATGATCCTGAAATTGCGGGGTTTATTAGCCAGGATCCGATTGGATTAGCCGGCGGGCTGAATGTTTATCAGTATGCGCCGAACCCGCTGGGATGGGTGGATCCGTGGGGGCTGAGTTGCCGAAAAAAATACATGGGCAGAACCCCCAGCAAAAATAGCAAAACCGGACGTGAAGTCATTGCAAGAATGCGAGGTGAAGGGCGAATAAGAGGCTCTGGTGATAGGATGCAGTTTAAAAGTTCAACTGATGGAGTATGGTACCGTATACAGGATGCTGATATGGCACATTTAACGGATGCAGTTAAATATTGGAACCAAAAAGGTGGGTATTACGGACCTAAATCTCGTGAGGTCAGAGCTTTTATGAGAGACTCCAGAAATTATGAGCTTGAATATTATGGTCACAATCGCTCTCAGGGAGCCTTGCTTCCTGACAGATATAAACATTCTGGAGATTTTATTGGCCCAGAAGAAAAATCTCAGTATTTCCAGTAAAGGAGTATTGCACTATGAAAGAACTCGAAAATCCAAGAATTGAATCCAAAGTTAACTCCTTTGTTGAAAAAGGAAATGAGTTGCATGATGACAAAAAATATGCACAGGCGTTAGAACAATATGAAAAAGCCTGGAATATTTTGCCTGAACCAAAACCAGAATGGCAAGTTGCTAACTGGATTTCCGCAAATATATTCAGCGCTTATTTTGACCTTGGTGATTACAATGAGGCAAAAAAATGGGGCGAAATGACGTTGCAAACGAGAGGGTCGGAGATAGATACAGCGCCATCGATCGATCTGGGTATGGTTTGTTATGAGCTAGAACAATTTGATGAAGCTTACAAATATTTTAACGATGCTTATAGCTATGGAAAAGAGAGAGCATTTAAAGGCAGACCTAAGAAGTACCTTGAGTTTTTTTTAAATAAAAGGGCATAGTGGAAATTTTATAAAGTAATCGAAAATGAGAGAGTTTATTTTTTAGCGAGAGTAAGAACTATTTCTTTAAATGATAAAAATCCACGCTACTGGTGGTTTTTGCAATGCGAAAGTCCTTTTAGCAAATGGAATAATGTCGGGAAAAAAGATTCCAGCCGGCGGCACAGGGTATTTTTGATACTGGCAGCCGGCAGCACCGCCTGACGTCATTGCAGGGCGAGATAGTGTGGTCAGAGAAGACGGGCGTATGGGGAGAAAAAGAGGAGATCTACGCCGATCGTATCAGCAACCCGCTGCGTTTTCAGGGCCAGTATTTTGACGCTGAAACGGCTGAATACCTTACTTACCTCTCTCGCGGCGTCGCCTTCTTACTACTGTACATCGCTTTATCCGCACTGTTCAGCAATGTATCGGCATCTGCGGCATCGTGAGGGAAAAGCGCAATGCCGATGCTGCCGGAAATCGTAATAACATGCTCGTGGATCAAAAATGACTGGTTTAACGCATTGTTGATCTTTTCCGCCGTTTGTCGGGGGAGCGGATCGTTTGCTTTTAAACCGGGGAGCAGAGCGATAAACTCATCGCCGCCGAGGCGGGCCACCGTATCACCTTCTCGTAAAACGCTTTGTAGACGGAACGCCACCAGCCGCAGCAGTTCGTCACCCACGGCGTGGCCGTAAACGTCATTCACTGGCTTAAAGCGGTCGAGATCGATAAAAAGCAGCGCCACTTCTGTCTCATTGGCAATGGCCTGAGTAATCGCCAGCTCCAGGCGATTTACCAACAGCCTGCGGTTTGGCAATCCGGTCAGCGCGTCGAAATTGGCATGCAGCCAGACCACCTGCTCCCGCTGTTTACGGTCGGTGATATCGCGAATAAACGCGGAAAAATCTGCTTGCCTGATTGTTGATGCGGCCAGATCGACAGCTCGATAGGGAACTTGCCTTTAGTGCGATGCAGGGCGGTAATTTCGATGGTGCGATTAAGGATATTCGACGGCTGAGCCGCCTGAAAGCGCATTAAACCACGCGCGTGCTGCTCGCGAAACTCTTCCGGCACGATCATCTCGCCCAGGTTGTTGCCGATAGCCTCCCCTGCGGACCAGCCGAACATTCTTTCCGCTGCCTGGTTCCAGTTAATCACCACCCCAGCATGATTGATGGTAATCACCGCATCCTGTGCAGTCTCAACCAGCTGTCGATGGTTCTCCTCGCTTTCGGCCAGCGCTCGCTGCATCGACTCAATCTCGCTGATGCTCTCCTGTAGCTCACGATGCATTTCCGCAAGCGAAAGCGAGAAAAAGCGAATACGCTCTTCTACTGACATATTTTTCATTTCGGCGTACAGATCGCTGGCGCTACGTGGAGACATAAGGCGTTCCTGATGAATCGAAGAGAATATTCAACCAATTTAGCAATAAGTGTAGTTAAAAAAAGATCCGCTGCTGACATCTCGGCTATTTTATCTATTAAATAAAATCTATTGTAAATTTGTTCAGATTTAAATTTAACGCTTAGTTACAGATGGATCATATTCCGGAGGTAATAATCCGCACTCTTTATAAAGCGTATTAAGGACAATTTATCGTGAATACTTTCTTGCGTAACACCCTGGCCGCCGTAGTGATGACTGCGGGTCTTTCCGTTGCCGCTCAGGCCGCGACGACAGCCGAAGTGCCGCCGTTATCCCAGGACCCGGTGGTACAACATCTCAAGCTGAGCAACGATCAGGTCAGCAAAATTCAGGCCCTGCGTCAGGAGCTGGAAACAAACCTCAAAAATATCAAAATTGGTGGTTACCAGGATGGTGCTCTGGTTGGTGTGATTCAGTCCGGTAAATGGGACGATGCGAAAGTAAAACAGCAGCTAGCCGCTTTTGCGCAATTGGATCAGCAGACGCGTTATTACCGCGTGAAATATTACTTCGGCATTAATCAGGTGCTGACGGCTGAACAACGTGAGCAGGTAAAAAAAGATCTGCAGCAGGCTCTCAACTAAGCAACGTTCGCATGCTCCGCTACCCAGCGGAGCATAGCTAATGACTTTCCTCAATGAAAAGACAAGGGTGTCATCATGAAGAAGTTTCTCTTTATTGCGCTGGGAATGGCCGCGTTGTTTAGCCAGGCTGGCGTCGCCGGGACTAAAACGTTGGTTGATTATGGCGTCGTACAGGAAAGCCATATTATTAGTACTCCGCATCAGCGCCAGCCGCTTCGTACGCTCGCGGCAGGAACGCTGGGCGGCGTGGTCGGCCATCAGTTCGGCAACGGAAAAGGCCAGACGGCAATGACCGCCGCAGGCGCTCTGGCCGGAGCTGGCGCTTCACGCTATCACCAGGATCGGCAGCAGGGCGCTCAGCAGGTTGAACTGCTAATCAAAACCAATAGTGGGCAGGTGATACAGGTGCTACAGGGTTACGACGGTCGGCTTATCTTCAACAAGGGAGATAAGGTGCGTATCCTGACGTCGGGAAATGATACTCGGGTGGATAAATCGGTGTAATGCGCCAAGCGGGAGCCAATATACTCCCGGTTGGCGTGACACGTTATGCTGATTTCAGCATATCAAAGCGGATAATCCGCGAACGTCCCAGCTCTTTCGCCCGATACAGCGCGGCATCTGCAGCACGTAGCAGGCTGTCGCTTTGCGCGTGTTGCGGATAGCTGGCGATACCGATAGAGACATTCACCTGGCCTATATCCGTCAGCCCGCAGCGTAAAGTCATATTTCTCACGTTGTTGTAGATTTCAGTCGCGCAGGCTTCTGCGCTGGCCTCATCGCTGCCGGAAAGCAGCACCAAAAACTCTTCGCCGCCATAGCGGAATGCCAGGCCAAGATCGCGTACCGCGCGCTGGATGATCGCCGCGACGTTTTTAATCACCAGATCGCCCGCCTCATGGCCGTAATTATCGTTAACCGCCTTAAAGTGATCGATATCGATCATCAGGCAGCTCAGCGGGCTGTTGTTGCGCACCGCCAGATTCATCTGCGTATGCAGCGCTTCCTCAAGATGATGGCGGTTTCGCAACCCGGTCAGAGAATCAAACAACGCTTTTTCCAGCAGAGCATTGCGCAGACGCTGGTTGGATAGCGCCAGGCCCAACGCTTCCGCCATGAGTTCAAGATAAGCGCGAGAGGGGGCTGTCTCACTAGTGACATTACGAAAAGAGAGCAGGCCAATGGCTTCACCCTGCGCGATAAGTGGAACGCACAATGATTGCTCGTTGCATTCTTGCGGCAGATGATAGCAGGCGATGTCCGGTTCGCCGTTAACCGGCGGATGGCTCAGGCCTCGACGTACTGCCCAGCACTTATCGGGATAAAACACGGCCGCCTCGTCCGGCGGCGAAAGCCACTGCGCGACGCAGCGCATTTGCCAGGGATCGGTATCAAGAATATACAGTCGGCCAGGAACGTCCGGCGCGATATTGGGGGCGAAAAGTTCAGCGACCTTCACCACATCCTCAAATGATTCACATCCCTGCAAGCGTTGAGTCATTCGCGCCAGCAGTTCACGAACGGCCCAGTCGGCATCGCGTTGTTGTTCAAGACGCTGGCGGGCAAGGCCATTTTCGCGAAAGATACGGATCGCCTGCGCCATATCGCCGATTTCATCAATCTGTTTGAAGTGCGGTGGTTCGACGGCATAATCCTGCGATGCCAGACGCTGTACCACATCGCTGAGTCGTACCACAGGGGTGAGCACCCGGCGTTTGAGAATAAAGCCGAGAACAAATAAAAACATCAAGGCGGTCAGGCCAACCATCGCTTCCGAAAGCGTCCGCCAGAGGCGTGATTTTTCAGTCGCTTGCTGCATGGCGTTGTTTGTTCGTCCTTCCAGCAGCAGGCGGAAATGATCGATTTGCGTTTGCACCCGCTCCAGCTCCTGCTCATAAGGCTTACCGTAAACCTGCAAAATCGCCTCTTTCTCTTCGCCATGAGCGACGCGTTCGATGGCGGTCTGCTGTTCATCTTGTAATTCATCGGCAATACGCAGACCATCGTGCAACAGCGCCAGCTCCTGCTGGCTGGCGCCAACATCTTTTAGTTTAAGCAATCGGTTTTCAATTGATTCGAGCGTTTGGACCTGCTGACGATACTGTTGCAGCGTCTCCGGTTGTTTTTCGATGACATACAGTCGCACGAGATCCGAAAGCTCCCACGCGTCGCGTTCTACCTCATCGGCGAGACGAACGAACGTATCCCGTTGTTGTACAGCCTGGCGTTCAGCGCGATCGGCGCCGGAAGCGATTAGCATCGCCATACCGGATGCAATGGTCAGCCCTACGGTGATCCCGTAGGCCCAGTTAGTCATGGTGGCGATTCTCACCGGGTATTTCCTTGCAGGCAGATGAACGAGAAATGGGTATTTTTATTATAGAGCCCCGTAGCCAACCGGAAGGTTCAGACGCGCGGTATGCGGGTGACGAGGTGATGTAGCGCCTGGGCATGCTGGCGCAATACAAGATACACATCGTTATCCAGAGCGCCATTTATAACATCAGCTTCTATAAGTTGTAACGCCTCCTGATATGGCATACCGAGCCGATACGGGCGATCCTCAACGAGCGCGGTAAAGATATCCGCAACGGCGATAATTCTGTCCGGAAGGTGTAAATAACGATGATTTAAATTCAGCGGGTAGCCGCTGCCATCGAGTTTCTCATGATGGTTAGCGGCCCAATCTATGATTTCCGCCAGATCGGTGAAATCTCGTAATATTTCACCGGTCATATAGCTATGCTCGCGGATCAATTGTGCTTCGTCATCGCTAAGTTCAGCCTGTTTTTCGAGGATCGCCAGTGGAATATATATTTTGCCGATATCATGCAAATAGCCGGCAATTTCAATTTTGCGGCACACCGGCGGCGGCAGATGCATATAGACGGCGAGGGCATAAGAAATTTCGCCAACCATGATGCTGTGGCTGGCGGTGAAACTACTGTAGGTATCGACAATTTTGGCGATCAACAAACAAATATCTTTTAGACCATCGATGTCAATATATACGTCATTAATCGGCCCGACGATCTCCAGCAACCGCTGAATATGCTCTGCTTGCATATGGCGCCAGAAGGTAGGGTGTTGCGCCAATTCGCATAGTCTATCGCAAAGTGGAGGATCGATGTCGCGATAGTCAGCGACAAAGCGGGCGATGAGAGCACTTTGTTGGTCCGGGGCAACGACGCCTTGCGAAGGGAGTAGACGCTCAAAACAGTCCGCGAAATAGACGATATGCTGCTCCAGATTGCCTTTGCGGCTTGGGCTGAAGTGGTGATCGCCAATAATAGGGCTGATAGGGGTAAAAGTATCCAGCCCGGCAAGCATCTGTACGCCACGGATTTGGTGCGGGTCATAAAGGTTGTCTATCGCGTTTAGCGAATCAATGCGCCGCTTATCGCCAAGCACGCCGATATCATGTAGCAGCGCAGCCAGAAAGATGGTTTTTTGTTGCGACGCAGGAAGATCCAACGCCAGCGATAATTTGTAGCTTATCAGCGCCGTGCGCTGTAGATGCAGATCCAGCCTTGGGTTGATGGCGTTAATGACGCGCGTGACCAGCATTAAAGCCGACTTTAAGGCAATACGCATTTTTCTCTCCGTCCATGCAATCCGCTGTTGCCGTTAATCCTGTGGCGCCGGCAAGCACGATCAAATCCCCCTGGCGCCTGACAGGTGAATCGACGCCAGACTCAAACGCCACCCAACTTATGTGAACAACTCATTTTAGCTCACATAGTCGCTTTCATTGTGGTAATAGCGTGATGAATCTCTTCACAGTTTGATTCATATCTACCTGTGATGAGAACTGATTGCTTTTACATCACCTTTCGCGGCGCTGTAAGGGCGGGTTGGAGTATGTGCAAATCCGCTCTCCTGTTTTGTTCGCCTCTATTTGGCGAGGAGGCATTGGTCATGGAGTTTTATTGCCTGAAAAGGGCGAAAAATAACAGTTATGGCATAATTTATATTGTTGCAAACGTGACTATTAGTCTCAATTATATACTTTTGTCAGTATTCATCAGTAAGCATAAATAATCCTGTTCTTATTTATATTTCACAATAACTAAAATTTTAATGAGTCAGTGTATCCTGTAAATATTATTATCTACAGTGATGATTTTTAGTGAATGCATTCGATGCTTAAATGTTTGTTGACCGTTTGAGTTCGGGCTGTGATGTGCCGGGAGGCGGCGTCAGCAGTGGCCTGCGTGAAGTTGTGTTTGTAAAATCGCCAGATAGCAGTTTAAGTTCATTCCTATATCGGAAAAAATCATTAGCGCGAAAATGATTATCAGCGTAAATATGAATGAACGGACTTCATTTTCACTTTACATTTTGTAACATCTGTGTATCTATTATGTATTTTAGCGTTAAGTGCAATTTTTTCTTGCTGCCGTGAATTTACCAGGATTACTATTGTCTTACTCGTTGTATCGCCTAATGACGGATGAAAGGACTCGTTTTTTCCTTAAGCGTTACCCTATATTTTAATGTTTACAGGAAAAACCATGTCTTGCGCCTTTAAAAAAAATCTACTGCTTCCCCGCTATTGGGTGACCTGGTTTGGCCTGGCCATTCTTTGGTTAATCGTCCAACTACCTTATCCCGTTTTACATACGCTCGGCACCAGCGCAGGGCGGCTATCGCGTCGCTTCCTGAAGCGTCGGGAACATATCGCCCGGCGTAACATTGAGCTGTGCTTCCCGGAGATGTCCAGCGCGGCTCGTGAAAAGCTGCTGGAAGAGAACTTTATGTCCCTCGGCATGGGGCTTATTGAAACGGGTATGGCGTGGTTCTGGAGCGATGAACGCGTTAAGAAGTGGTTTGACGTCGAAGGCATCGCCAATCTGAACAATGCGCTCAGCGCCGATAAAGGCGTGATGGTTGTTGGCATCCACTTTATGTCACTGGAGCTGGGCGGCCGAGCAATGGGCTTGTGTCGTCCGATGATGGCGACGTATCGCCCGCACAATAGCCCGCTTATGGAGTGGGTGCAGACTCGCGCTCGTTTGCGCTCGAATAAAGCAATGATCGACCGCCGTAATCTTTCCGGGCTGGTGCATGCGCTGAAATCCGGTGAGGCGGTGTGGTTTGCGCCGGATCAGGATTACGGCCCGAAGGGCAGCGTATTTGCGCCGTTCTTCTCGGTTCCGCAGGCGGCGACGACTAATGGTACCTGGGTGCTGTCGCGCCTCTCCGGTTCAAAAATGCTGAGTATCAGTATGGTGCGCAAGCTGGATCGAAAAGGCTACAGCCTGCATATCAGTGAAGTGATGAATGATTACCCCGGCGAAGATAAACAGATTGCCGCCAGTTATATCAACAAGGTCATCGAACGAGAAATCCTGCGTGCACCAGAGCAATACCTGTGGGTGCATCGCCGGTTCAAAACCCGCCCGCTTGGCGAAACCTCGGTATATTAGTACAACACTTGCGCTCCATGCTTTCAAAATGACCGCAGTTGCGTTAACGTGAGCCGGATCATACTTTTTGTTGAAAGCGAAGGAGTGCAGCGTGTTCGCTGAGTTTGGTGTTTTGAATTATCTGACCTACCTGGTCGGGGCTATTTTTATCATTCTCGTACCAGGTCCCAATACTTTTTTTGTACTGAAAACCGGTATCGCGCACGGCGTTAAGAAAGGATACCTTGCCGCCGCTGGCGTGTTTATCGGCGATGCGGTTCTGATGTTCCTGGCTTTTGCTGGCGTTGCGACGCTTATCAAAACGACCCCGGTGCTATTTAATATTGTGCGCTATCTTGGCGCGATTTATCTGCTTTGGCTGGGCGCCAAAATGCTCTACTCGGTATTTAAACAGCGCGAGGGGCATGATGCCGCCGATGCTGAGCCGGGGAGCGCCATCCTCAAACGCTCGTTAACCCTGAGCCTGACTAACCCGAAAGCGATCCTTTTCTATGTCTCTTTTTTCGTCCAGTTCATTGACGTTAATGCGACATCGCCGGGCATCGCGTTCTTTATCCTGGCGCTGACGCTGGAGATCATTAGCTTTGTCTATATGAGCTTCCTTATCCTTTCTGGCTCGTTTGTGACGCGCTATGTGAAAACCAAAAAGAAACTGGCGAAATTGGGCAACAGCCTTATCGGTCTGGTCTTTGTGGGTTTTGCCGCCCGCCTGGCGACGCTGCAGTCCTGATCCCGGAAACGATCTGCCAGCGATAATCGCTGTGTTGTAACAAAAACCCTTCAATTTTTATTGCATTGGTGTTACATATACAGCCGATTATCGCTCACAGAGAAGGGAACCCGGATGATTCTGCAAAAAATCCTCAGTAATAAAAACGGCAAGAAGTTTCTGTTGTCGATGGCGACAGTTTTTGCCATTGCGCTTGCCGTCGTGGGCCGCGCAACGTTCGGTGGCGTGGTGAGCGAGTACAACATGCCGTACTCGGAGTGGACAACCTCGATGTTCTTCCTGCAGGGGGCGATGGTGATGGTTTACAGTACCGTGTTCACCGTGTTATTTGCTATCCCGCTGGGCTTTCTGTTTTTAGGTTCTGACCGTCAGGACTAAATGCAAAAAGGCGAACTCTTGTTCGCCTTTTTGAATGATCCTATCTGTCACCAGCCACGATCATGATGATGGTGGTGGTGGTGTCGATGATGATAACCATCATCCACGATACATCCCGATAACAGCGTGCACAGCGCAATAATCAACGGTAACACCATCGGTTTTTTCATTACTCACTTCTCCAGTTAATGCCCGCTTTGCTGCATAAACACAGCGAAGCGGCTGATGAAATGAGTGTATCGTCTTAACTTATTGAGTAGATAAGACAACTCCGCAATACCGGGGCGGCGGGAAAATTTGAGATTACCACCAGCCCAATTCGGTGCCGGCGACCACCACGATGGCGACAATAATCATAATGATGGTTGTCTTTTTCATCATGCCCCCCCTGGCGCCGCATAGCCGCCAACAAAAAACCAGCCCAGAAAGACAACGGCGACAATGAAAATCACCACCGGAAAAAGAATACCCAATTTCATGCTTAGTTCCTGTCTCTTAACGTAATGTTATCTATCATACTGGAAAGTTATGCTTTCTGGTCGATATCGAAAATGGTCAGCATGCGGCGTGCGTTTTTGTCGTGGTACATAGCCTCATCCGCTGCGCGTAGCGCCTGTTCAACGTCCATATTCTGCGGATCGACATCGATGATCCCAAAGCTGGCGCCAGGGTATTCTATACCGTATCCGGCCAGGCGGTAACGCCCGGTAAGCTGCTGGCGCAGGTGGGCAATAAACGCTTCCTGCTCAGGGGATTCAAGTGCCGGGCCAATGATTAAAAACTCATCGCCGCCGAGGCGGCCAACGGTATCTTCGTTACGTACGTTGGCACTTAATCGTTCACCTATCTGGATGAGAAAACTGTCGCCGCAGGGGTGGCCCAGTTTATCGTTAATCGCTTTAAAATCGTCGAGGTCGATAAAAATAAGCAGGAGCCTGCGCTGCTGGGCGCGAGCTTGGGTAAACAGCGTTTTAAGATGTTTAAACAACGCGCGGCGGTTGGCCAGACCGGTCAGTTCATCGGTATTGGAGTGCATCTCCAGCGCCGCATTTGCGCTACGCAGTTGCTGAACCAGCGTCTCTTTCTCCACGTAATGGGAGATCAGGCCGGCGAACAATGTCATTACCTGCTCGCCTTCCAGATTATAGGGCTGTTTGACGCGGCTGGTGGCGCACAACGTACCATATAACGAACCATCGGCAAGATGGACGGGAATACTAAAGAACGTGGCGATGCCGAGTTCCTGTGCGGCGGTGCAGGACCGCCAGCGTTGGCCAACCTCGTTGCAAAATATACAGTTATCATCGATTGCGCGTTTGCAAAGCGACTCGTCCCAGGGAACGGAAAAACCTTCCGGGATCTGCATTTCGCTGCTGTTGTGGGCATACATGACTAACTGGCGCTGCGCTTCTAAATCAATCCGCGTCAGGTATGTGGACTCCATACGAGTCACCAGTTCCAGCATTTCCAGCAGTTGTCGCACCAACGTTTCGAGCGTTCGTTCGGTAGCAAGCGTCTGTGAGACGCGGGCAAGAATGAAGTCTGACATGAATGAAACGGCCCCCGGAGGTTAGCGCAGTACTGCGAGCTGGCGCAGCGAACAGCTAATAACAAACATATTTATAACGAATGTATCACATTTAGCAGGGGGATATCTGCTATCGCGACGGTAAAAAAAAAGCCCCATCGGGGGCGATGGGGCAAAACTCATTGATTATGGAATGATCTGTTCTCTGGTCAATTCGAGAACGAGCGCTACTCTAAAGGGCAAAAGTGTAGTTAAAATGGAGAAACCGTGGAGATTCAGGGCGAAAGGTCGCTTTGAATAAAACAGGAGTAATTATGAAGTGGATAGTAATGATGTTGCCGCTGATGCTAGCGGGCTGCGCTCAGTCACAACAGCCTGATGCGCCGCCGCCGCCAAATTCGATCGGCATGGCCAATCCGGCCGCCGTCTATTGCGACCAGAAGGGCGGTAAGCAGGTTCCGGTCCAGACACCTCAGGGCGTGCGCACCGACTGTAAACTTCCCAGTGGCGAAACGCTCGATGAATGGGAACTGTGGCGGCGCGATCATCCGGCGAAGAAATAATTCGCCGCCGTTAGATTAAGCTTTTCAGCCACTCCGCCAGCACCAGCGCATGGTTTTGTTGCGTATCTTTGGCCGCGTAGAGCAGCGTTAAGGGTTGCTGATTGGCCAATTTGGCGAGCCGTAGCCCTTCATCGCGATGGGTTTCAAGCTCTTCGCGGTACTGCTGGCGGAAGTGAGAGAAGTCAATCGCTTCTCCGTGAAGAGCCTTGCGTAAATCGCTGGAAGGCGTCAGGGTTTTACACCACTCGTCATAATGCAAATCCTCTTTTTTTATTCCGCGTGGCCACAGGCGATCGACCAGCACGCGGTAACCATCGCTGGCCTCTGTAGGGTCATAAACGCGTTTACATTGAATCATCATTATTCTCCCCTCGTTATGTCTATCTGGCGGCTTGCCCGTGCAGCGTGCCGCTAAATAACCATTGTGTTTCGCGAATGATATCGCTAATCTGAGGTTCCTTGTGTTGCCCGATAATCCTCAGACATAAGGATCCTGCTATGAACACCCCTTTGCGCATTGCCCTTGTTGGCGATTATAACCCTGATGTGATTGCCCATAAGGCGATTCCGCTGGCTATCGATGACGCTGCCGCGGTTCTGGAACAACCGGTGAGTTATGACTGGATAGCCACCAGCGAGATTACCAGCGCAGACCGGCTCACCGATTATGACGCCATCTGGGTGGTTCCCGCCAGCCCGTATAAAAACGCCGAGGGCGCATTTATCGCCATTCGCTACGCCCGCGAAAATAGCATTCCGTTCCTCGGTACCTGCGGCGGCTTCCAGCACGCGATTATCGAATACGCCCGTAATGTTATGGGATGGCAGGATGCGGCGCACGCCGAAACCGATAGCGAAGGGCGAATGGTCATTGCGCCATTAAGCTGTTCGCTGGTTGAAAAATCAGACGCTATCGAGCTGCGCGCGAACACGCTGATTGCCCGCGCTTATGGCCGTGACAGCATTGAAGAGGGATATCATTGTAACTACGGCATTGCCGAAAGCTTTGCCCATGAACTGGAGCAGGGCGCGCTGCGGGTGACCGGTTGGGATGAGAACGGCGAGATCCGCGCCGTGGAGTTAACTACCCATCCGTTCTTCGTCGCCACGCTGTTCCAGCACGAGCGCAACGCGCTGGAAGGGCGTCCGGCGCCGCTGGTACAGGCTTTCCTGCACGCGGCCCGGCAATAAAAAATCGGCAGCCCTGGCTGCCGACTCTTGTGATTAATGAATTTCGCGCGCCCTTCCGGCAAGGGCGCCGAACAGCGCCATGACCACTGCGATGAGTGCGACGATGATTAACGGTATATGCCAGTCGCCGTAAGCATCATGGATTTTACCGATGAGCGGCGGTCCGCAGGCAGCCAGCAGATAACCAATAGTCTGCGCCATGCCGGAGAGGGCCGCGGCCTGATGCGCTGAGCTGGCGCGTAGACCAATAAACGTCAGGCCAAGGATCATGGTGGCGCCGGATCCGAAGCCAAAAATCAATGTCCAGATCACCGCCTGACCGGGCAGTAACCATAATCCCAGCGTGCTTACTACGCACATTAAGGCTACCAGAACGGCGATGCCGCGCTGATCTTTCAGGCGATGGAGTACCAGCGGGATGGCCAGGCCCGGCGCGGCGGTTGCCAACTGCAACAGGCCATGCAGAGAGCCAGCCTGCGCTTCGCTGTAGCCCATACTCTGCAGGATTGCGGGCAGCCAACCGACGATAACGTAATAGACCAGTGAGTTAATCCCAAGGAACAGCGTGACCTGCCACGCCAGCGCTGAACGCCAGATCCCCCGATTGTGCGCGGCACCCGATCCGGTCATCGGCGTGGTAGCCTGGCGGCGCGCCTGCGGCAGCCAGAGTAATAGCGCCAACAGCGGGAAAACCATCAGTAGCAGCAGTGCGCCGCGCCAGCCAAAACCCGCCAGCGCCAGCGGCACCACCATCGCGGAACCTGCCGCCGCCGCTGCGCCCATGGTAATGGAGTAGGCGCCGGTCATACGAGCGACATGGCCGGAAAAATCACGCTTAATTAACCCTGGCAGCAGCACGTTGCCCAGCGCGATTCCGCAGCCAATGAGCGCCGTACCAATATACAGCCAGGCTGCTGAGGGGAGGGAACGTAATCCGATCCCGAGGCAAATAATCACCATCGCCAGCAGCAGGCTACGCTCTATGCCGAATCGGCGGGCGACGCCGGCCGCCAGCGGAGAGACCAGCCCGAAGGCCAGCAGCGGCAGGGTCGTGAGCAGCCCGGTTTGCGCCGTCGTCAGTTGGTATTCAGCGCGTATCGCATCCAGCAGTGGGGCGATACCGGTGAAAGTTACCCGTAGCGTGGCGGCGATAAATAAAATTCCGACAATCAGCAGCAGTTTTTTGCCGTTGGCAGAGGAAGAAACAGGACTCATAACGTTCTCAGACTAATAAACAGGGTCGTAACAATAGCCTGTTTAACGGTTGTTTGAATCAAGCTAAAATGACAGATTATCGCTAATATCGGACAATTTGATGATTGGACTGGGTTTAGACGGCTATGAACCAGACAGCGGACATGAAGCGGCGCTGGCGTTTCGCATTCAGGTGGTGGACGACGAGCAGTTCATTCCGCGCCATCAGCACCGCAAAGGTCAACTGATCCTCGCGTTGCACGGCGCTTTAACTTGCGAAGTGGATAACGCCATGTGGATGGTGCCGCCGCTGTATGCGGTGTGGGTACCAGGCTTGCTTCCACACAGCAATCGCGCAACGCCAGGGGCACAGGTGTGCTTTTTGTTCATAGAGCCGGGGGCGGCGCCGATGCCTGAGCATTGCTGCACGTTAAAAATCTCACCCCTGGTGCGAGAGTTGATTATGACCCTTGCCGAACGCGGCAGGGAGGCGCTTGACGCGCCGCCTACGCAGCGCCTGGTGCAGGTATTATTTGATGAGCTACCGCAACAACCGCAAGAACATCTGCAATTGCCGGTTTCAGGACATCCGAAGATCCGCCGGATGGCCGACACCATGGCCCGCGATCCGGCACACTGGCAGACGCTCTCGCAGTGGGCGGCGGCGTTCGCTATGAGCGAACGCAACCTGGCGCGGCTGGTGGTGCGGGAGACCGGGCTTAGCTTTCGCCGCTGGCGGCACCAGCTTCAGCTGATCCTGGCGCTGCAGATGCTGGTGCGCGGACAGACGGTACAGCAAACCGCCCAGACGCTCGGTTATGATTCAACAACCGCTTTTATCACCATGTTCAAAAAAGGGTTAGGGCAAACGCCGGGCCGCTACCACGCCAGTTTGGCTAAGCCTTTCCGATAAAAAGCGAAATAATACCGGCGGCGATAAGCGGCCCGACCGGGACGCCGCGAAATAGCGCCACGCCCAGCACGGTACCCACCAGCAGCCCGGCGACCAGTTGAGGCTGCGAACCCATGAGCGCGACTCCGCGTCCGCCAAGCCACGAGACGAACACGCCCACGGCAATCGCCAACAGTGACTTCCAGTTGACGAAAGAGTGAATCAGCGTCGAGGGCGGTAACGTTCCGCTGGCGATGGGAGCCATCACGCCGATGGTCAGAATGATGATACCGATGCTCAGCCCCTGCTTTTCAATCCAGGGGAAGAAAACGTTAAGCGGTGTCACCCGTACGATGATGAGCACCAGTATTGAGATAGCGACAGTGGTGTTATGGCTGATAAAGCCGAGTGCCGCCAGCCCCAGCAAAATAAACAGGGTTGTATCGAACATGCCAGAGGTCCTTGCCAAAATAAAAAAAGAAAACCTGCTTACTCTACGCATAATCGCGTGAATAAACAGGCTTTTAATTTATTTGCTGCAAATAAGGCTACCAGCGCCGCCCGCGAACCTTGTCGCATACCGACGATGCGCTAAATGACGCGACGGAACGCGACCAGCTCAGGGCGGGCGATACGCAGATAATCCTCGGTATTCATAATGATCGATTTTTCCAGCAGGCCGGCATTAAAGGCTATCTCTGTAAAACGTTCGAACAGCAACGGGTCGGCGACCAGTTTTAGCTTAGGGTGGAAGCTAAAAGGCGGAATGGCGCCGAATACGCAGGCGGTAAGGGCATCGACTTCTGCCGGGCTGGCGAGTGAGGCTTTATTGCCGCCGATATGCTGCGCCAGGCGAGATAAATCGGCCTGCTGATCGGCGGCAAGGATAGCCAGCACGTGCTGGTTTACCCCATTACCTTTCACTTTACAGACCAGCGCTTTGGCGCCCTGTCCCAGCGCGGTACCGCGGATTGCAGATACGGCTTCACATTTACCAACGGCTTCATGTTCCATGACCCGATAGCGAGCCTGTTGCTCATCAAGGAGGCGGCATAATTGCTGGTGTATGTCGGCGGTCTCTGGCGATTGCATGTTGCGATGATTCCTCTACAGAAAAGGCAAAGCTTAACCCCGCGCGGCGGTAATGAAAACTTATCTGCGAATGCCGGGGCTTTTTTTCTGCTTTTTGTTCATATACAGGCGCGCATCGGCAGCTTTCATTGCTTCGCTGAGCGACTGTTCTGGCGCAAGACTTGCTGCGCCCCAGGAGAAATCGACGCGCTGTTGATGGTCATGAATCGCCAGATATTGCCGGATCCTCGCCGGGATATTTTCCGCTTCAGCTTCCGGATAATCGATCAGAATTAGAAAGAACTCATCGCCTCCTAAGCGCACGCCATAATCGCTGCTACGAATGGATGCGGAAATAGCCTGCGCCAGTAGAATAATCGCTTCGTCGCCGGCGTTATGCCCCCAGGTATCGTTGATCTTTTTCAGTCCATCGCAGTCAAGGGCCATCGTTACCACGTTAACCCCTTGCGCGGTAAGTCGTTGCAGGCGCGACTCCAGCATCGGGGTAAAGATTTTACGATTATAAAGGCCGGTCATGGTATCGCTGATATTCTCTTTCGATACCGAGTTATAAAGGCGGAAATGAACCCGCACCAGATGCAGTAATGCGGCGGTAGAGAGTAAATAAAACAGGAAGAGTTTCCATGAACTAAGCAGAAAATACATAACATCCAGAGACAGAGTTATCCGTAAGTTTTCTGCTACCTGATGGGTGTAATGGGCGTAATTCAACAGGTGCGTTTTACTATGATGTACCTCAATGAGCGCGCCGGTATCGGAATCCTTCAAGGTAATATCCAGATAGCGCCACACCAAAGGTCGGTCGCTGGTGTATAACAAGGCCTCAATCTCTTGCGCGGTCACATCGACCATCACTACGCCTTTCAGCTTATCCTTGAAATACACTGGCGTTAAAAACGATAAAATATTCTTTCCCGTCATCGCATCAACATACACGGTCGAGATGAGCGAACGACCCTGTTCTAAACCATCAAGGCTGGCCTGGCTAATACCCAGTTTACTGTCCTGAAGAAAATTCCAGTTCTGTATCGGATTACTTTTAATTCTGACGGGCGCATAAAAGTAGATGTATTTATTTACCAGGTCTATGTAATAGCGAAAGCGTTTTTCTGATTTGAGCGTCGCGGGAACCTCTGGCTGCCAGCTATCATTTTTGGCAACCGCGCGATCGAATGCCTGGAGTGCAGGAATATCGCCCCGCCACTTGCCGCAGTCGGCATGCGCGGCGCTTAGCGTGCCATGCAGCTGGGGATAGGTATATCCGGCGATATTCAAACCACTGACATCCCCGTTGTGTTGCACGCTATTGCAGACCTGTTCTACCTCTGTTTGGTTTGGGGGAGTATCCAGCTTGCGCAGAAACTGAGAGATGATGAGTTGATTCTGATATTTATCATAGAGAAAGGTCGATTCTCCTTTTTCTATGATGTATCGCATATAGCCTGACATATCGCGGTGGGTAGCGATTAATTCGTATACAAGAAAAGAAGACGTCAACACCACAACGCCTGCGGAAATAACATGTCGCAGTAATTTATTCTGTAATTTCATGATGTTTGGATTCGTCTTACCCGTTTAGCTGATTTTATCATAGTGGATAAACAGGCTACCAGAGCGTGGGTGAACGAACGGCTGGTCAGATTAACTATGCTGACAGGTAGTGTAGGTGTGGAGAACGAGGCAGGGCAGACTAACTAAAATGCGGCACTCTTCATGACGCGTGTCTGAAGAGTGCGCAGGACTGGCCAAAGGCCACTCATGAGGCGGCGGAGGCAAACATTTTGCTTCCGGCGAGTTGTGACATGACAGGCTGATAAACATCGATAGATTCGATATTGTCAAAAGTCACCATGTCGGATTTGCAAAAAATGCATTTCGCGCCGAAGGGGTTTTTTTCGCTCACGTCAAAATGTGAGGTTCTGTATTGTGACCCATGGCAGCACGGGCATCGGAAATGAATATTGTTAATCATAATTTTATCCTTTTATATTATTATGTTTTTTTACATTTTGTCACTTACCCACAGATGAATATGTAAATTTCTGGTGGGCTGAACTGCAAAACGGAAAAATATTTTGCGTTACTACTAAAAATAGCATAGCTGACAGATTATGTTATCAATTTATGCCATTTTGTGTTGATTTGAATGAGATGCTTCTTATTTATCTACTCAGGTCAAAGCCGTCATCGTTATCGTAAATCAGAAGTTCGCATCAAATTTAGCCGGCGTTTAACCGTTTTACTAAGTCATAAATCTTATTAGTCATCTTCTATCCAGGTTTTTTAATGTATCAAAGCATACAGGATTTGATTTGCAGAAGAATCTTAATACTATTGGAGAGACTCAGGAAAGGTGGTATCAGCGATAGCGCCTGGAGGTGTGAGTAACTGCTTGGGTAATATCTTTCTGTCTTTCAAATCGACGTAGCCATTAACGCATAGTAGAAAAAATAGTGCAAGATTTATTTTAGCCGTCCAGAGGCCCAATGCGTAAAGGATTAATTCGACAATTATCGAAATGTAAATGAACGGAACTGTGGCTGGCTATTAATGTGTTTTAGTTACAGAAAAATCAGCCAGAACGGGTATTTATCTGGCTGATTTATGAGGCTAAGTATTACTGGTCGCGCCTTGTTTATGAAACAGTTCGCGGAACACCGGATAAATATCTTCCTGATCGCGAATATGCTGCATAGCAAAATTCTCAAACGTCGCCTGCAGATGTTCATATTCGCGCCACAGAGTCTGGTGAGCGCGGCGGGTGATTTCGATATAGCTGTAGTAACGAACCACCGGCAATATTTTCTTCGCCAGCAGTTCATGACACAGCGGCGAGTCGTCTGCCCAGTTATCGCCATCCGACGCCTGCGCGGCGTAAATATTCCACTGCGCCGGGTCATAGCGGGCTTTAACAACCTCATCCATCAACTTCAAGGCGCTTGAAACAATCGTACCGCCGGTTTCCTGGGAGTAGAAAAACTCATGTTCATCCACCTCTTTCGCCTGGGTGTGGTGGCGAATATAGACCACTTCAACGTTTTTATAGGTCCGGCTGAGGAACAAATACAGCAGAATGTAAAAACGTTTCGCCATGTCTTTGGTGGACTGGTCCATTGAACCAGAAACATCCATCAGGCAGAACATCACCGCCTGACTTGAAGGCTCCGGTCGTTTCTCATAGTTTTTATAGCGTAAATCAAAGGTGTCGATAAACGGCACGCGCTCAATTTTAGCCCGTAGTTCCGCAATTTCTTTACGTAGCCGCTCCTCTTCCAGCAACTGCGCTGGTTCGCTTTTGGCAATGGTATCGAGATCGTCTTCCAGCGCCCGCAGTTCGCGCCGTTTACCGGCGGTCATCGCGGTTCGCCGTGCCAGCGAATTCTGCAATGAACGCACCACGCTGATATTGGCCGGCACGCCGTTGGCGGTAAAACCCGCACGATGGGTTTTGAACTCGTTCAACTGGCGTTGCTGGTTTTTCTTCAGGTTGGGAAGGGCCAGATCTTCAAACAGCAGGTCAAGATATTCATCTTTCGAAATCTGAAAGACGAATTCATCCTGGCCCTCGCCATCGGCGCTGGCCTGCCCCTGACCACCGCCGCCTCCGCCGCCGCCGCCCTGAGGGCGTTCAATACGGTCGTTCTGCACAAAGTGATCGTTGCCGGGATGGACGCGATTACGAAGCCCGCCGCGCCCCTGATGAAACATCGGCTCGTTAATATCGTCCGTCGGAATGGAGACGGATTCACCGCTGTCGATATCGGTCACCGAACGTTTATTGATGGCTTCGGAGATCGACTGCTTTATCTGCGCCTTGTAACGGCGCAGAAAGCGCTGACGATTGACAGCGCTTTTGTTCTTCCCGTTCAGGCGTCGGTCTATGAACCAGGTCATATGCCCTCCTGTACTGCATTTGCCAACTGTACCCTGATGTTGATTAGGGTAGATGTCTTTCGTTATACGAGCAGTGGTGCTGAAACCCGGCAGCCGCAGCTACCGGGTTGGTCGCTATCAGGACGATTTACGTACCCGCAGGTACCATTCACACAGCAGGCGTACCTGTTTACGGGTATAGCCTTTTTCCATCATGCGATCGACGAAGTCGTCGTGTTTTTTCTGCTCGTCGGTAGACGTTTTGGCATTGAACGAAATGACCGGCAACAGCTCCTCGGTATTGGAGAACATTTTCTTCTCAATAACCGTGCGCAGTTTTTCATAACTGGTCCAGTTCGGATTACGTCCGCTGTTATTCGCTCTGGCGCGCAGCACGAAGTTGACGATTTCATTACGGAAATCTTTCGGGTTGCTGATCCCGGCGGGCTTCTCGATTTTCTCCAGTTCCGAATTCAGCGATTCACGGTCGAACAGTTGCCCGGTATCCGGATCGCGGTACTCCTGATCCTGAATCCAGAAATCCGCATAAGTGACATATCTGTCAAAAATGTTCTGTCCATATTCGGAATAAGACTCAAGATACGCCGTTTGGATCTCTTTGCCGATAAATTCGGCGTATTTCGGGATCAGATAGCCTTTGAGGAATTCCAGATAACGTTCGGCCTGCTCTTGCGGGAACTGTTCGCGTTCGATTTGCTGTTCCAGTACGTAGAACAGATGGACCGGGTTGGCCGCCACTTCGGCATGATCGAAGTTAAACACCCTTGAGAGAATTTTAAAGGCAAAACGGGTAGAGAGACCGTTCATCCCTTCGTCGACGCCGGCGTAATCACGATATTCCTGGTAGGATTTCGCTTTCGGGTCGGTATCTTTCAAGCTTTCGCCGTCATAGACGCGCATCTTCGAGTAGATGCTCGAGTTTTCCGGCTCTTTCAGGCGCGACAGAATAGAGAAGCGCGACAGCGTTTCAAGCGTTCCTGGGGCGCATGGCGCATGGGTCAGCTCACTGTTATTCAACAGTTTTTCATAAATACGGATCTCTTCCGAGATGCGCAGGCAATAAGGCACTTTGACGATATAGACACGGTCAAGGAACGCCTCGTTGTTTTTGTTATTACGGAAAGTCACCCACTCGGATTCGTTGGAGTGCGCGAGGATAATGCCGTTGAACGGCAGGGCGGAGATACCCTCGGTACCGTTATAGTTGCCTTCCTGGGTCGCCGTCAGCAGTGGGTGCAATACTTTAATCGGCGCTTTAAACATCTCGACGAATTCCATGATCCCCTGGTTGGCGCGGCATAGCGCGCCGGAGTAACCATAGGCATCCGGGTCGTTTTGCGCATAGTGTTCCAGTTTACGGATATCCACTTTCCCCACCAGCGCCGAAATGTCCTGGTTATTTTCATCACCGGGTTCCGTTTTGGCGATGGCAATCTGTTCGAGGATTGACGGCCACACTTTCACGACGCGGAATTTAGTGATATCACCGCCGAACTCGTGCAGGCGTTTAGCCGCCCACGGCGACATAATTGTGCCGAGATAACGGTTAGGAATGCCGTATTCTTTATTGAGGATCTGCGCGTCCTCCTGCGGGTTAAACAGGCACAGAGGGTGATCGTTGACCGGGCTGCGTTCGCCATTCGCGCTCAGCACGTAGATTGGCACCCTTTGCATCAGCGATTTCAGGCGTTCCGCCAGCGAGGATTTACCGCCGCCAACCGGCCCCAGCAGATACAGAATCTGTTTTTTCTCTTCCAGACCCTGCGCAGCATGTTTCAGATAGGAAACAATCTGCTCGATGGCATCTTCCATACCATAGAACTCTTCAAACGCCGGATAGCGTGCAACAACCCGGTTTGAAAAGAGGCGGGACAGCCGCGGCTCCAGGGCCGTATCGACCATGACTGGTTCACCAATGGCCGTCAATAGCCGCTCTGCCGCGTTGGCATAAGCACTGCGATCTTGCCGGCAGATGGTAAGAAACTCCTGCAGTGTGAACTCTTCGTCCTTGGCAGCTTCATAGCGCTGGCGATAGTGATCGAATATATTCATGGCATGCCGTCCTTTCGTTTTTTAGCACAGGTTGAGAGCCGTTCATATGAATAGTAGGGGCCCCCGGAAGGAGCAGGCTGAACGACATCCTTTACTTATCAGCAACCCTCGTGCCAGGTTACAGAAGCGATTTGGATAACGTGCTCTGCGACTACACCTTCTAAATTTAAGCGTAGATGCATTTAGAAAACTTGCATGCCGCTAAAACTCAATTTCAATGACATATCAATAACTCATCCGGAAACCAGGCAATTTTTCGCATATCTTGCCAAAGCCTTTCATCAATGTGTCATGAAGTCGCAAGAGGGCGGTCATCAAGCAGTGGGAAATTGTTCGGTTTAGTGTAAGAGCAAGTAAAGCATTTGAGGCATGACCTCTACGACGTTAAACTGCACGCGCTAATTATTTGACAACAGGAATATGGATCGTGACTAAAATCAAACTTCTGGCACTGGGTGTGTTCATCGCGACGTCAGCTGGCGCAGCGCACGCTGACGGGAAGTTAACGCTGGGGGCCGGCGTGGGCGTCGTCGAGCATCCTTATAAACAATATGATGCAGATGTTTACCCGGTACCTGTCATTAGTTATGAAAGTGATAACTTCTGGTTCCACGGTTTGGGTGGTGGCTACTACCTGTGGAATGATACCAACGACAAACTGTCCGTGACCGCTTACTGGTCGCCGATGTATTTCAAGCCGGGCGACAGCGACAATTCGCAGATGCGCAAGCTGGACCGCCGCAAATCCACCATGATGGCGGGGTTGAGCTACGTTCATAACACTCAGTACGGATTCCTGCGTACGACGCTGGCCGGCGATACGCTGGACAACAGCAATGGCATTACCTGGGATATGGCCTGGCTGTACCGTTATACCAACGGCAACCTGACCCTGACGCCGGGTATTGGCGTGGAGTGGAATAGCGACAATCAGAACGAATACTACTACGGCGTCTCGAAGCATGAGTCGAATCGCAGCGGCATGCGCAGCTACGATCCTGACAGCAGTTGGAACCCGTATCTGGAGCTGGCGGCGAACTATCGTTTCCTCGGCGACTGGAGCGTTTATGGTATCGCCCGTTACACTCGTCTGTCTGACGAAATCACCGATAGCCCGATGGTGGACAAATCCTGGAGCGGCCTGATTTCGACCGGGATCACCTATACCTTCTGACGGTGCACTTCCACAGACTTTTTTGTGCATCAAAACAGGGCGTTATGCCCTGTTTTGCTATATTACAATTCGCGTTTATGCCGGGTGGCGGCTAGGCCTTACCCGGCCTACGGGTCGAGCCCACTATCGCCTCAGTAAACACGGTTTTAAGTAGGCCGGATAAGCGAAGCGCCATCCGCTCACGCCAGACGCTTGTCGGTCTTAACGCTTCACAACGCGAATAGTCTGCGCCAGGCGAGTGGGTTTCTCTTCGCTGGCTTTCTGCGGCACGGTCACGCAGCAGGTTTCCACGCAAACAAAAGTTTTGTAGCCATCATCCGGCATATCGCCCATGCTGACGGAAAGCGCCGGGCCCGGGTTCCAGGCAACGACGTTACCGTGATGGCGATGGATCACGTCGATGTTGCGCTGCAGGACGTCATCATGAATCACGCTGCAGGCTTCGGCATTGAGATAAACGCGGTCGGTGCGGTCCGGGAAGGTCTGGATGCCGTCCTTCAGCACACCTTCTTCGGCATTCAGCACTTTATCGACATAGCGATCGCCAAGGCCGCTCACTTTGACTGCCGTGATATCGCCAACGTTGAAGTAGGTGTGCAGGGCGGAGGTGGTTTCAAACTCGCCGTGGGCTTCCAGTTCGATCTCGCAGGTCTTACCCAGCTTGAAGCGCGCATACAGCGTGAAGTCGTGAGGCCAGTATTTGCGGGTTTCGTCACTGCTCTGCAGTTCGAAGGTCAGCATCACGCCGTTTTCATCTTCGTCCTGGCATTTTAGCGCCCACGGCAGGTTGCGTGCGAAACCGTGCGACGGCAGCCCCTGTTGCGCTGACGGACCGAACCATGGCCAGCAGATGGGTACGCCGCCGCGCAGGGCGACGCCGCTTTTAAATGGGGTATTGTTGCTCAACCACAAAACTTCTTCTTCACCGGCCGGTTGCCAGGAGAGCAGGTGAGCGCCCTGCAGGGCGACGGAAGCTTTTACCTGCGGGTGGTCAACGACGATAAGTTCAAGATCGTCCAGCTTGCGGCGGGAGAATGCAGGAGAAAGTTGTTCAATCACCGGGAGAGCAAAAATTTTATTAATCATTACGCCATCCTCTTTCGGGCAAAAAAAAGAGCGACCGAAGCCGCTCTTATTGATTACTTATTCATCTCAACTTATTTGGAGATGTGAGCAATCAGGTCCAGAACTTTGTTGGAGTAACCAGTTTCGTTGTCGTACCAGGAAACCAGTTTCACGAAGTTGTCGTTCAGTGCGATACCAGCTTTAGCATCGAACACGGAAGTGCAAACTTCGCCGTTGAAATCGGTAGATACAACGTCGTCTTCGGTGTAACCCAGAACGCCTTTCATTGCGCCTTCAGAAGCCGCTTTGATTGCTTTCTTGATTTCTTCGTAGGACGCTGCTTTTTCCAGACGAACGGTCAGGTCAACAACGGATACGTTCGGAGTCGGAACGCGGAACGCCATACCGGTCAGTTTGCCGTTCAGTTCTGGCAGTACTTTACCTACCGCTTTAGCAGCGCCGGTAGAGGACGGGATGATGTTCTGCGCTGCGCCGCGGCCGCCGCGCCAGTCTTTGTGAGACGGGCCATCAACGGTTTTCTGAGTTGCGGTGGTAGCGTGAACGGTGGTCATCAGGCCTTCAACGATACCGAAGTTGTCGTTGATAACTTTAGCCAGCGGAGCCAGGCAGTTGGTGGTGCAGGATGCGTTAGAAACGATGTCCTGGCCTGCGTAAGTGTCGAAGTTAGCGCCGCGAACGAACATCGGAGTGTTGTCTTTGGACGGGCCAGTCAGAACGACTTTTTTCGCGCCAGCGGTGATGTGTTTACGAGCGGTTTCGTCGGTCAGGAAGATACCGGTTGCTTCAGCAACAACGTCAACACCAACTTCATCCCATTTCAGGTTAGCCGGGTCACGTTCAGCGGTAACACGGATTTTTTTACCGTTAACGACCAGATGACCGTCTTTCACTTCAACGGTACCGTCGAAACGACCGTGAGTGGAGTCATACTTCAGCATGTAAGCCATGTACTCTGCGTCTAACAGGTCGTTGATTGCAACGATCTCGATGTCAGAACGTTTCTGAGCAGCACGGAAAACAATGCGACCGATACGGCCAAAACCGTTGATACCTACTTTGATAGTCATATATTCCACCAGCTATTTGTTAGTGAATAAAAGGTTGCCTGTAAAATTACAAAAACCTTACGCAGCGTCAAGCGGAATCGTGTCAATCATTGCGACAAATCAATCCTGAGCAGACCTTTGCGCGATTGATTTGCCTCACTCTCCCTTTGAGCCCAATTCCATATGGGGACTGCGTCCGGAATTTTAAAGGTCATATAAGATAAAAATGTGATTGGTATCACAATTATCTGGCTGCCTGATGGCATCGGATAAGTTTAGAACAAAAGTACAGGTTTCATTGTTAATGTTTTGTTAGAATCGACGGGTAAAGTTGCCCTTTCAAAGCGAGAAGTAATCACATGGCTAATAAACCATCTCCTGACGAGCTCAAACAAGAATTGAGCGAGATGCAGTTTTATGTGACGCAGAATCACGGTACCGAACCGCCGTTTACCGGACGGTTGCTGCATAACAAAAAAGACGGCATCTACCACTGCCTGGTCTGCGATGCGCCGCTATTTCACTCACAATCCAAGTATGACTCCGGCTGCGGCTGGCCGAGCTTCTATGAGCCGGTGAGCGACGACGCGATTCGTTATCTCAATGATTACTCCCACGGGATGCAGCGTACTGAAATTCGCTGTGGCAATTGCGATGCGCACCTGGGGCATGTCTTCCCGGATGGCCCGCAGCCGACCGGCGAGCGTTTTTGCGTCAATTCGGCCTCTTTAAGCTTCACCGATGAGCAAAACGGCGAGCGAACTAAAGGCTAAGAAACGATTCAGCAAATTATTCCAAGACGGATGAGCAGAAGATGGATATCGAGCAAATTATTGCCAGTATGACGCCGGAACTGTACCAACGTTTAGCCACCGCGGTGGAGTTAGGAAAATGGCCGGACGGCGTTGCGCTGACCCCGGAACAAAAAGAAAACAGCATGCAGCTGGTGATGTTGTGGCAGGCGCGCAACAACACGGATGCGCAGCATATGACCATCGACACCAACGGTCAGATGGTGATGAAGAGCAAACAGCAATTGAAAGAGGATTTCGGAATCGTGCCGAAGCCGATTGCGACGTTCAAACCGCAGTAATCTGCTGCACTGAGCGCCCGGTTTAACCGGGCGGCTCTTTAAGTCACCCCGGTCGCGCAGTGCTTCCGGGGTGTGTGTTTTACTGCGTCTTGATACCTAGCGACTCGGCCAGTTGTCGAGCAAGCTGGTTTTTGTCATCTGCGCCATATTCCCAGAACATGCCGCCCGCTAACCCTTTGCTCTTGATGTAATCGGCTTTGATCGCCACCGAACGTGGATTCTCGTAGGACAGGGCGAAAAGCGCTTTGCCATCGGCAGAGTTTACCGATAACCACGGCACCTTCGCTTCGTCATCCCAGTGCTCAGTAAAGCGTTTCTGCGGATCGTTGAGCAGTTTGGCAACAATATCGTTGTATTTCACATAGGTATCTTTGCTCAGGTCATAACCCAGCGATTTAAACAACTCGATTTGCTGTGCCCCGAAGTAAGGCTGGGTAGCCGGGTTTTTCTGCGCGTCTGGCTTACTCCAGTCAATCCCTGGCTCGACGGCACGTTTCGGTACCCGGCCATAGAAACCAATGCCGAGATTCATCTGGCTGGGTTTGAGGCCAGCAGCCAGATAGTTATTCACCACAAAATCGGCGCTGTATTTATCCGCTGCGGCGACGGTCGGCCAGTGGCGGGAGTCATACAGATTGGAGTTGAAATATTGCGTGCCGTAGGCCATGTCGTAGGTCATCAGATTGATGTAGTCCAGCTGTGGGGCGACCGCTTTCACGTCGACCCAGCTTTTTGGACTTTCAACATTAGCGCCCACGGCGATGGTCACCAGTTTCTTAGTGCCGACGGCGGCACGTAGTTCTTTCAGCAGCGCGGTAAAGTTATCGCGATCCGCCGGCTGGCTGGCCACCAATCCCCAGGCGCCGTTAACCGGAAATTCCCAGTCAAGATCGATGCCATCAAGGCCATATTGGTCAATGACCTGCTGAACCGAACGGATAAACACCGCTCGGCTTTCCGGCGTGGCCGCCGCGCCGGAAAATCCACGCGCGCCCCAGCCGCCAACGGAGAGCAGGACTTTCAGATCGGGATTTTGCTGACGTAGCGCCGGCAGTTTTTGTAAATCCGCCTGTACTTTTGGCGACAGCCAGATTTGATGGAGATGCTCAGGATCTTTCAGCGCCTCGTTGGTCTCGTCTTTTTCATCGTTGTAGATAAGCCCGAACGAGTAGTTAAGGTGGGTTATTTGTCGGACATCCAGCTTGTCGATATCGCCGCCGGGGCCTGCGGTGACGTCGCCGCCGCCGTTGAAGTAGCCGACCGACATGAAAGATTGCGCGGAAACGACAGAGGCGCAGAGCAGGGGTAATGCTGCCAGCAAGGGCAAAAGTTTCATCGGAGTTCCTCTTTGACAATGTATACCCGTCATACTTCAAGCTGCAGATGCGTTGGCAGCGTGCACTCACCCCAGTCACATAGTTATCTATGCTCCTGGGGATTCGCGCCCTTGCCGCCTTTCTACAACTTGAATTATTTAGGGTATAAATAAGCACACGCCACGGAAATGGCGTGGCGAAAAAACAGCCTGCCCACAGTATCAGCCCTTATCCGGGGAAACTGCGAGACAGCTCAATTTATCGAGGTCAACGAGGCGGTAAATACCGCCCGGCGTGAGGTGCGCCGGGCGTGAGGTCAGGGCTGGGTTTCCAGCCAGTCATCAAGGGTGTAGAGCGTAGCTCCGGCGGCGGCCATTTCCATAAAGGCAACGGCGCTGTCCTGCGGCTGCAGGTTGACGCCGCGACAGCCGTCGGTGATCACGTTGACGGTGTAGCCCAAATCCAGCGCATCAAGCACGGTAAACTTAACGCAGTAATCCGTCGCGAGGCCGAGAATATTCAGCTCCGTCACGCCGTGCGCGCGCAGCCAGCCATCCAATTCGGTTTTCTGCCGGTGACCGTTGTCGAAAAACGCGCTGTAGCTGTCGATTACCGGATTTTGCCCTTTATGAAACACGGCGTTAATAGCCTGCTGTTTGAGTAGCGGGTGCAGCGCGGCGCCATCGCTATGCTGCACGCAGTGATCGGGCCAGAAAGTCTGCGGCAGGCCATCAAGCTCGCCCTGGGCATAGGGTTCCGCCTGATGCTGACTGGCAAAGCTACCATGGTTGGCCGGATGCCAGTCCTGGCTTGCGATGATGGCGTCGCCGCGTGCCAGGCTCCAGTCGATCAGCTGATTTGCGATATCAATGGTGCTGTCGCCTTCGGGGACGGCGAGTGCGCCGCCAGCGCAGAAATCGTTTTGCAGGTCTACCAATAGCAGCGCGCGGTGGCTCATAGCATGTTCCTTATTCATCAGGGGTCAGCTCGCCGCGCAGGTTTTGCTGCATGGCGTTTCGAATGGCCGCACCATCAAGGTTCTGACTGAGCAGATAGTGTAGCTTGGTCAGCGTCGCTTCCACGGTCATATCAAAACCGCTAATGACTCCGGCCTGCGCCAGCGCGTTGCCGGTGGCATAGCCGCCCATATTCACCTTACCCGACATGCATTGCGTCAGGTTCACCACCACAATACCGCGCTGGCTGGCTTCCGCCAGGACCTGAATAAACTCGCCGTTCTGCGGCGCATTGCCTACGCCATAGGAGCGCAGGATCAGCGCTTTCACCGGCTGACGCAGGAAATTACGCACCACATCGGCAGAAATCCCAGGATAGATAGTGACCACGCCGATAGGCTGCGGCGTAATGGGGTGGACGATCAGCTCGCCCTTTCCGTGCGGCGCGGGCGGGGTACCGAGACGGCGGATATGGATGCCGGCTTCCAGCAGCGGCGCCAGGTTTGGCGAAGCAAAGGCATCAAAACCGTCTGCGTGGGCCTTGGTCGTGCGGTTGCCGCGATACAGACGATTATTGAAGAATAGCGAAACTTCATTGATCGGGTAGTTGGCGGCGACGTACAGCGCATTGAGCAAATTGATTTGCCCATCGGAACGCAGCTCGGCTAGCGGGATTTGTGACCCTGTCACAATCACCGGCTTACCTAAATTCTCCAGCATGAACGACAGCGCCGAAGCGGTGAAGGCCATGGTGTCGGTGCCGTGCAGGATAACAAAGCCATCGTATTGGTCGTAGTGGTCGCGAATATCGTCAGCGATATGCTGCCAGTCTTCCGGCGTCATATCAGACGAATCCATCAACGGCGCATATTCATGAATAGTGAAGTCCGGCATCTCCGGGCGGTGGAACTCGGGCATCAGCGCCAGCTGACGCTGCAGGTGGCCGGAAACGGGGATATAACCGTGATCGGAGCGCTGCATACCGATGGTCCCACCGGTGTAGGCAACGTAAATCGATTTCTTTTGCATAGCATCGCTTAGGTTGGACGTGAACAGGCGCAGTATAAAGTGGCAGGCAAAAAAATAAAGCGCTAACCCTGGGAGTTGCAGAGAAGCGCTTGAATTTAATGTCGTTGAAACGCTGCCCCACGGCGGGGGCAGACGGGGGATTAACGAATATTGGCGCAGGTCAGACAGAAGGCATAGCGATTCTGCGGATCGTTAAATGCCGCCAGTTTATCGCTTTCCGTTTTCACAACGTCCGCGGCTGCCGCAACCGGCGCAGGCAGGTATGCTTGAATCGCGGCCGGCAGAGCCGCGCGCACTGAACCGGTCAGGCTATCCATCACCATCGCGAAGAACGTGGGTTCTTCCTGGTACCAGGTGATATGCCACTGTTTCAGTTTCGCCAGCTCCGCGGCTTTCGCCACCGCATCGTCGAAATCGCCGAGGCTATCTACCAGACCATTGGCCTTGGCGTCTTCACCGGTCCAGACGTGGCCTTGCGCGATTTGGTCAATCTTCTCCGGCGTGCTCTTACGCGCGTTAGCCACCAGGGTGATAAAGCGCTTATAGCCGTTTTCGATGCTCAGCTGTATTAACTGCTGCACTTCCGGCGGCAGCGATTTGGTGGTTGAGACATCGGCCAGTGGCGAGGTGGCGACGCCATCGGTATGGACTCCAATTGAACCGAGCGTATTTTCCACCGTGTTAATCACGCCGAAGATACCGATGGAGCCGGTGAGGGTGCTCGGGTTCGCCACGATGTAATCCGCCGGGGTGGAGATCCAGTAACCGCCGGATGCCGCCATGCCGCCCATTGAGACCACCACCGGTTTACCCGCCGCTTTCGCCGCCGCCAGCTCTTCGCGGATGACCTCCGAGGCGCTGACGCTGCCGCCCGGGCTGTTGACGCGCAGGACGATCGCTTTCACTTTCGGATCAAGGCGCGCGTCGCGGATTTGCGCCGCGGTGGTGTCGCCGCCGACGTTACCCGGCGTTTCCTCACCGTCCATGATGGCGCCATTAGCAAAGATAACCGCAACCGCCGAACCCTGTTCAGTTGGCGCTTTGACGTTGTAATCGTAGTAGCTGATGGCGCGATAGTTGTTATCCGCTTTGCTCCAGCCAAACTGCTTAGTCAGCGCTTTTTCCACTTCCGTCGAGGTGGCCAGCTCGTCGACCAGTTTGTTATCCAGCGCGTATTTCGCGGTATCGCCATCAACTTTACGCAGGCCGTCGATCACGCCCTGAGCGCCGGGGAACAGCTGCTGCGCGGTAATCTGGCGGTTAGCGGCAATGGTGTTGAGATAGTTCTGCCACAGTTCGCCGATCCAACGGCTGTCCGCTTCACGCGCAGCCGGCGACATGTCGTCGCGAATAAACGGCTCGACGGCGGATTTGTAAGTACCGACGCGGAAAACATGGGTCGAGACTTTCAGTTTATCCAGCAGCGACTTGTAATACAGGCCGTTGGTGGCAAAGCCGTGCAGGTCGACTTCACCCTGCGGCGAGAGCCAAATTTTATTGGCGAAACTCGCCAGATAGTATTGCCCCTGGGTGTAGCTGCTACCTACGGCATATACCGGTTTACCGCTGTCGCGGAACTCGCGTAGCGCTTTACCGATATACTGCATCGAGGGCTGATCGCCGCCGACGAAGTTTTTCAGATCCAGTACGATACCGGTGATATTACGGTCGTCTTTCGCCTGGCGAATCGTCTGTACGATATCGAACAGCGAGTTCTCCTGCAGACGATCGGAACTGGCGCCGAACAGCTGGCGGCCAATGACCCCGAGCTTGCTGCTGGCGGAAGGCTTATCAACGACCACGCCGGTGATGTCCATCAGCAGCGCGCCGCGTGCGGTATGTTCCGCGGTGCTGCTGCTAAACTGTGCCCAGATGCCGACGCAAATCAGCACTAACACCAGGAACACCAGGTTCAGCGCGAATTGGCGAATGAAATTGAGTATTCGCCATGTCCATTTAAAAAATCCGGCAAGAAATCGCCAAAGGGTTCGCATGTATTCTCCCTAATATTTTGATGATGGGTCAGCCGCAGGGGCTGCCGCGTCTGGCTATCCTAAAGAGAGTGCCGACGCTTGTCAGCAGGAATCACCCATCGGGCTGTAACAAAATCCATGCGCATGTTAATTTTATGCAAAATGACATCACAGGAGTTACACAGATGGATGCTCTCGAACTACTGGTAAATCGCCGCAGCGCGTCGCGCCTGATCGATCCGGCTCCGGCTGGTGAACAGCTGGAAAATATCCTTCACGCGGGGATGCGTGCGCCGGATCACGGCACGTTACAACCGTGGCGGTTCTTTATTATTGCCGATGATGGCCGCGAACGCTTTAGCCAACTGCTGGAAAAAGGGGCGATGGCCGCCGGGCAGGATGAAAAAGCCATTGAAAAAGCACGTAATGCGCCGTTCCGTGCGCCGTTGATTATCGCCGTAGTCGCACGCTGCGAAGAACATCCGAAGGTACCGCTGTGGGAACAGGAGATGTCCGCGGGATGTGCGGTGATGGCGATGCAAATGGCCGCAGTGGCGCAGGGCTATAACGGTATCTGGCGTAGCGGTGCGTTAACCGAGAGTCCGGTTGTCCGCGAAGGCTTTGGCTGCCGAGAACAGGACAAAATTGTCGGTTTCCTCTACCTCGGCACGCCGCAGTTAAAAGCATCAACCACGTTTACGCGCCCGGATACCGCGCCGTTCGTCACGCGCTTCTGAGTCAAAGCTTGTTACGCCGGTGGCGCTGCCGCTTACCGGGGCTACAGCGCTGTGCGATTTAGTAGCCCGGAGAAGGCGCGTTAAGCGCCGCCTCCGGGAGTTCAACGGCGATGACGTTACTTCTGCGTTTTGGCGAATTCATCCTTTGCTTTCTGCAACTGCTGTTGGAAGGCCGGGTTGGTATGCAGGGTCGCCACCACCGCCGAGCCGACTATCCGCGCCGCATCGACGTCGCTCTGCCAATGATAGCCGCAGATAACCCGGCTTTCGCCCAACTCATAGCCGCGTTTGAGAATTTCGTTTTGCCGCTGCGGATTGATCTCCGCCAGTACCAGCGCGGTTGCCCAACCGATAGAGGTATGGCCGGAAGGGTAAGATCCGTTTTTCGACAGCTTGTCCTGCTCGGTAGTGTTACAGGTTGAAACGCCGTAGAACGCAAACGGGCGAATGCGCATATATTTCTCTTTCGCGCTGCGGGTGGCCAGATCGCCGGCATCCTCAATCATATTTGTCAGCAGCTTATGTAACTGCGGCGCGTCTTTTTCGGTGATGGGCGAACCAAAAGCGCTGGAGAAGGCATTCGCGACGCCGCCGGCGCTCAGGTTAGCATCTTCAGCCGCCAGCTTGCCGCGTTCGGTATTGCGCAGCAGCCGTCCTTTCTCATACATCGCCTGATCGTTTAAAAATGCGATGCTGCCAACTTCCGGCGGCGGCGGCAACAGCGCCAGGCTATCGATGGCCTGTGCATTTTTCAGATAATAGAGATCCGGTTTGGTGGTTGCATCATTGCCGGCAGGGACCAGCGCGAAAGCGTTAACGGAAAACAGGCTGGCGAGGCAGAGGGCGAGAACGCGCTTTTTCATCTACATTTCCTTACGGTGTTATATGTCCAGAACAATGGTTTTGTTTTTAGTCACATTTTTGTCATCTGTAAGTAAAAGTTAAAATGGCGTTGAAAAAATTGTTCGGTATCGCAAAAACGCATATTTGTCTGCTTAATGAGCAACCACTCGCGATTTCGGACTGTCGCACTTATCACCTTGCCGTTTGGGCGCTACCATAGCGGGATTGCAATGACAGGAGATGTCCATGAGCGAGCAAGCTATTCGTTTAACGCAATACAGCCACGGAGCCGGTTGCGGTTGTAAAATTTCCCCTAAAGTGCTGGAAACCATTCTGCATAGCGAGCAGGCGAAGTTTGTCGACCCGAACCTGCTTGTCGGCAACGAAACCAGCGACGATGCGGCGGTCTACGATCTGGGTAACGGGACGTCGATCATCAGCACCACCGATTTTTTCATGCCGATCGTCGATAATCCTTTTGATTTTGGCCGTATCGCGGCGACTAACGCCATCAGCGACATTTTCGCCATGGGCGGCAAACCGATTATGGCGATTGCGATACTTGGCTGGCCAATCAACACGCTGGCGCCGGAGATTGCTCGCGAAGTGGTTGAAGGCGGGCGTTTTGCCTGCCAGCAGGCCGGGATTGCGCTGGCGGGCGGTCACTCCATCGATGCGCCGGAACCGATTTTCGGGCTCGCGGTGACCGGCGTGGTGCCAACCGAACGTATCAAGAAAAACAGCACCGCGCAGGCGGGCTGCAAGCTGTATCTGACCAAACCACTGGGTATTGGCGTGCTGACTACCGCCGAGAAGAAATCGTTGCTGAAGCCGGAACATCAAGGGCTGGCGACGGAAACCATGTGCCAGATGAACCTTGCCGGCGCCGCATTTGCCAATATCGAAGGGGTAAAAGCGATGACCGACGTCACCGGTTTCGGCCTGCTGGGGCATCTCAGCGAAGTCTGCCGCGGCGCGGGCGTTCAGGCGCAACTAAACTACGCCGATATCCCTAAACTCCCGGGCGTTGAAGCTTACATTGCCGCCGGGGCGGTGCCGGGCGGCACCGGACGCAACTTTGCCAGCTACGGTCATTTGATGGGCGAGATGCCGGCGGCATGGCGCGATCTGCTGTGCGATCCGCAAACTTCCGGCGGCCTGCTGCTGGCGGTCACGCCGGAAGCCGAAGCCGAAGTCCAGGCCGCTGCCGCGGAATTTGGCATTAAGCTTGCCGCCATTGGCGAGCTGGTCACCGCCCGCGGCGGGCGTCCAATGATCGAGATCCGTTGATTAGATGCGGTTGTTTATTGCAGAAAAACCGAGTCTCGGTCGCGCTATCGCCGATGTGTTGCCGAAACCGCATCGCAAAGGCGATGGCTTTATTGAGTGCGGCAACGGGCAGGTGGTCACCTGGTGTATCGGCCACCTGCTGGAGCAGGCGCAGCCGGATGTTTACGACGGACGCTACGCGCGCTGGAACCTGCTCGATCTACCTATCGTTCCGGAAAAGTGGCAACTGCAACCAAAACCGTCGGTCACCAAACAGCTGAACGTCATCAAGCGCCTGCTTGGCGAGGCGCAGGAAGTGGTTCACGCGGGCGACCCGGATAGAGAAGGGCAACTGCTGGTCGATGAGGTGCTGGACTACCTGCAGCTGGCGCCGGAAAAGCGCCAGCAGGTGCAGCGTTGCCTGATTAACGACCTCAACCCACAGGCGGTTGAGCGGGCGATTAACCGCCTGCGCGCGAATAGCGAGTTTGTCCCGCTGTGCGTGTCGGCGCTGGCCCGCGCTCGCGCCGACTGGCTGTATGGCATCAACATGACCCGCGCCTATACCATTCTCGGGCGTAATGCCGGCTATCAGGGAGTGTTGTCAGTTGGTCGCGTACAGACGCCGGTGTTGGGGCTGGTGGTGCGTCGCGATGAAGAGATCGAGAACTTCGTCGCCAAAGATTTCTTTGACGTCAAAGCGCATATTGTCACGCCGCAAGACGAGCGGTTTATCGCCACCTGGGTGCCGAGCGAAGCCTGCGAACCCTATCAGGATGAAGAGGGGCGTTTACTGCATCGCCCGCTGGCCGAGCATGTCGTTAAACGCATTGAAGGCCAGCCGGCAATCGTGACCGGTTATAACGATAAGCGCGATTCCGAACCGGCGCCGCTACCGTTTTCACTGTCGGCGTTACAGATCGAAGCGGCCAAACGTTTCGGCTTCAGCGCCCAGAACGTGCTGGATATCTGCCAGAAGCTGTATGAGACCCACAAACTGATTACCTATCCGCGCTCGGATAGCCGCTACCTGCCGGAGGAACATTTTGCCGGCCGCCATGCGGTACTGAATGCGATTAGCGTCCATGCGCCGGATCTGCTGCCGCAGCCGGTGATGGATCCGGAGATCCGCAACCGCTGTTGGGATGATAAAAAGGTCGATGCGCACCACGCCATTATCCCGACCGCGCGCAGCAGTCAGGTCAAACTCAACGATAACGAAGAGAAGGTATACAACCTGATCGCTCGTCAGTATCTGATGCAGTTCTGCCCGGATGCGGTGTTCCGCAAGTGCCAGATTGACCTGGATATTGCTAACGGCAAATTTGTCGCCAAGGCGCGCTTCCTCGCCGAAGCGGGCTGGCGCGCGCTGCTTGGTAACAAAGAGCGCGACGAAGAGAACGACGGTACGCCGCTGCCGGTGGTCGCCAAAGGCGATGAGCTATTGTGCGAGAAAGGTGAAGTGGTGGAGCGACAGACCCAGCCGCCGCGCCACTTTACCGACGCGACGTTACTGTCGGCGATGACCGGTATTGCCCGCTTTGTGCAGGATAAAGAACTGAAAAAGATCCTCCGCGCAACCGACGGTCTGGGGACGGAAGCGACCCGCGCCGGGATTATTGAGCTGCTGTTTAAGCGCGGTTTCCTGAATAAAAAGGGGCGCTATATCCACTCATCGGATGCCGGTCGGGCGCTAATCCATTCTCTGCCGGAAATGGCCGCGCGCCCGGATATGACCGCCCACTGGGAATCGGTATTGACGCAAATCAGCGAAAAACAGTGCCGCTATCAGGACTTTATGCAGCCGCTGGTGGGGACGCTGTTCCAGCTTATCGATCAGGCGCGGAGCACGCCGGTGCGTCAGTTCCGCGGGCTGGTCGCGCCAGGCGGAGCGAAAAAGGCGTTTAATAAAGGGAAAGGCAAGCCGAAAGGGAAAAAGCCGGCGGCGGACATCGCGCCGGAAAGTCCGCAATAATTTTCTTCGCCCCTCGCCACGAGGGGCTTAGCTAAAACGCACTTCCGCCTGAGGGCGCTAAACCCGGATGAGGGTTTTCCCACATATCATTTCCGCCTCCCTGCTCTAAAATAGGGTTATTGATGTTAAAGAAGGGATGAAAAGGAAAAGATGATGAGCGAACAAATCAGTAAACAACCGCAAGTTGACCACGCTGAAGAGAATGCTTTTTTCCCTTCAGCCTACTCCCTTAGTCAGTTTACCAGCCCGGTGTCCGATCTCAGCGGCGCTGATTATGCATCAGGGTATCGCGGGCGGCGGAAAGTGCTGGTTATCGCCGCCGATGAACGTTACCTGCCTACCGATAACGGCACGCTCTTTTCGACCGGTAATCATCCGGTAGAGACGCTGCTGCCGATGTACCATCTGCACGCCGCAGGTTTCGATTTTGATATTGCGACGCTCTCCGGGCAAATGGTCAAGTTCGAATACTGGGCGATGCCGCGCGAAGACCAAAAGATTATGCCGTTCTTCGAGCGTTATCTGCCGCAGTTCCGCCAGCCGCTGGCGCTTTCAGATGTTGTGGGGCAACTGGGGGCTGATAGCGACTATGCGGCGGTATTTATTCCCGGCGGCCACGGTGCGCTTATCGGCCTGCCGGAGAGCGAAGCCGTCGCCGAAACGCTGCGCTGGGCGCTGAGGCACGATCGGTTTGTGATTTCGCTCTGTCACGGCCCGGCGGCGTTTCTCGCATTACGTCATGGGGAGAATCCGTTAAACGGTTATGCCATTTGCGCGTTTCCGGATGCCGCCGATAAACAAACGCCGGATATCGGCTATATGCCCGGTCACCTGACCTGGTATTTTGGCGAAGCGCTGAAAGCGATGGGGCTGGAAATCGTAAACAGCGATATTAAAGGTCGTGTGCATCAGGATCGTAAAGTGCTGACCGGGGACAGTCCTTTTGCGGCAAATGCGCTCGGTCAACTGGCGGCAAAAGCGTTGCTCGACGAATATGCAAAGTAACAGCAATCTGATGAGGGGGGAGCAGTGAAATATATCTCAATTAGTCACCCGGGCGGCCCGGAGGTTCTTCAGATTGGTGAAGGCGACATCCCTTCGGTTGGTGATAACGACGTCCTGATCCAGGTGAAAGCCGCTGGCGTCAATCGGCCGGATATCTTACAGCGGCAGGGCGTTTATCCGATGCCGGAAGGGGTAACGCCGATACCCGGGCTGGAAGTCGCAGGGGTGGTCGCGGCGGTAGGATCGCAGGTGACGGATTTTCATCCCGGCGATAAAGTTTGCGCTCTGACCAACGGCGGAGGCTATGCGGAGTATTGCGCGGTACCGGCGGGGCAAACGTTGCCAATACCGCCTGGGCTGAGTTTTAGCGAAGCGGCGGCGATACCTGAAACTTTCTTTACCGTGTGGGCCAACCTGTTTCAGATGGGCAGGGCGCAACCTCATGAAAGCGTACTGATTCACGGCGGGGCCAGCGGCATCGGGACAACGGCGATCCTGCTGTGTCATGAGTTAGGTATGAAAGTCTATACCACCGTTGGGCAGGAAGAAAAAGTGGCGGCGTTGCGTCCTTATGCCACGGCTATCAATTACAAAACCGATGATTTCGCTGAGAAAATCAATCAGCTGACCGATGGTAAAGGCGTCGACGTTATTCTCGATATCGTGGGTGGCCCCTATTTTAATCGTAATCTGGAACTGCTGAAGCGAGATGGGCGGCTGGTGATTATTGGCTTTATGGGCGGGCGAATCGCCCATGATGTTGATATTCAAACCTTGATGCTCAAGCGCGCGACCGTGACCGGTTCAACGATGCGCGGACGAAGCGCGGAAGAAAAAAGGCAGATCGCTCAGGCGCTACAGCACCATGTCTGGCCGCTGCTGTCGCAGGGTAAATGTAAACCGCTGATTTACGCCAGCTATCCGATGGCTGAAATCGCGCAGGCGCATACCTGCCTCGATAGCGGTAATCACCTGGGGAAAGTGGTGATTACCATGGAGTAGCGTTGATATCCCCGACGCCGGGCGTCGGGGATAAAGACACAGATTAAATCACACCCTGCGCCAGCATGGCGTCAGCGACCTTGACGAAGCCGGCGATATTGGCGCCGCGGACGTAGTTGGTCTGCTTCTCTTCACCGCCGTATTCGACGCAGGCGTGGTGAATATCCAACATGATGTGATGCAAACGCGCATCCACTTTCTCCGCTTTCCAGCCCATACGCGCGGCGTTCTGCGCCATTTCAAGGCCGGATGTGGCGACGCCGCCGGCGTTGGCAGCTTTGCCCGGCGCGAACAGCACGCCAGCATCGAGGAATAGATCGGTGGCGGCAATGGTGGTGGGCATGTTAGCGCCTTCGGCAACCGCTTTAACGCCATTGGCGATCAGCATTTGCGCGGCATCGACATCCAGTTCGTTCTGGGTCGCGCACGGCAGCGCGATATCTACCGGCACTGACCACGGCTGCTGGCCTTCGAGGTAGGTCAGACCGAATTCGCGCGCGTAATCGGCAACGCGACCGTGGCTGCGCTCTTTAATGTCGATCAGACGGGCCAGTTTTTCTTTAGTGAAGCCGGCTTCGTCTACCACCGTACCGTTGGAATCGGAAGCGGTAATGACGCGCGCGCCGAATTCCATGGCTTTCTCAATGGCGAACTGCGCCACGTTGCCGGATCCGGATACCGCGACGCGCATCCCTTCGAAGCCCAGGCCGTGGCGCTTGAGCATCGCTTCTGTAAAGTAAACCAGACCGTAACCGGTAGCCTCCGGGCGGATGAGACTGCCGCCGAAGGAGAGACCTTTGCCGGTGAAGACGCAGGCGCTATTGTTGGAAAGCTTGCGCATCATGCCGGCCATAAAGCCGACTTCGCGGCCGCCAACGCCGATGTCGCCCGCCGGAACGTCGGTGTCCGGGCCGAGGTGACGATACAGTTCCGTCATCAAGGCCTGGCAGAAGCGCATCACTTCGCCGTCGCTTTTACCTTTCGGGTCGAAATCGCTGCCGCCTTTACCGCCGCCCATCGGCAGCGTGGTGAGGGCGTTTTTGAAGGTCTGTTCGAAGCCCAGGAACTTAAGGATCGACAGGTTGACCGACGGGTGGAAGCGCATACCGCCTTTGTATGGGCCAATCGCGGAGTTGAACTGCACGCGCCAGGCGCGGTTAACCTGCACCTGATTGCGATCGTCTACCCAGACGACGCGGAACTGGATGACGCGCTCCGGTTCGACCAGGCGTTCCAGCAAATTGAGCTGACGATAGCGCGGATTTTGTTCAAGGAACGGCCACAGAGTGGTCATCACTTCGCGGACGGCTTGGGCGAATTCAGTTTGATGCGGGTCGCGCTGTTGAACGCGGGCGAGAAAACTTTCCAGAGTACACGCCTGATCCATAGATGTAATTTCCCCTTACGGTTGTGGTTGCTTGTTATTTTTTATACCCGGCCTTGAAAATGCCGTTTTTCCGACTATAACACCGGAAATAGTTAGGCTGACAAGGAAAAAATGAGCGCGGAGAAAAATTTATAATCCGACAAGGGTCATAACTAAAAACGATGACCCAGGCCGAAGATGGGGGGGGAAACTAACCTGCCTGTTGAGCGATAAAGGCATTCAGCAGAGGAATATCCGCCGGCGCCAGATCAAATTCTAATGCTTGCGACGGCGTACACCAGCGCAGTTCGCTATGGTAATGAGCGACCGGTTCACCGCTAAACTCGCCAATCCACCAGGCATGCAGGTGGATCAAACGTCCGGAGACTTCCCGTTGATGGCTGGCGATATAGCGGGTTGGCCTCGCAACGATAGCCAACTCCTCTTCCAGTTCGCGCGCTAACGCCTGCGGCTGGCTTTCGCCATGTTCGACTTTGCCGCCGGCGAACTCCCACAGCCCCGGCTGATCGGCATGCGGCGGGCGCTGCGCCAGCAGGATTTTACCGTCGCGTTCGATAATCGCGGCGACAACATCAATGATTTTTTGCATAGTTGTCCTGAATCATTCAAATACCTGCCTTGCTTATAATGGCGTATTATCTCCGTCTTTCCCCTGTCCCGACAACCTTTTAGCCTGATGGAGCGTCACCGTGCTTGATAGCCGCCTACATCCCCGATTGAAGCCCGTACTGAATGCTATCGCCCGCGTGCTCGATCGTCCGGGGATCTCCCCTGACGGCCTGACGCTTTTCGGTTTTGCTATCGGCGTGCTGGCGCTGCCGTTTCTGGCGCTCGGCTGGTACGGCGCCGCGCTGGCGGCCATTGTGCTGAACCGGTTGCTGGATGGCCTGGATGGCGCGCTGGCGCGGCGGCGCGGCCTCAGCGACGCTGGCGGATTTCTGGATATCTCGCTCGATTTTTTGTTTTACGCGCTGGTGCCGTTCGGTTTTATTGTTGCCGACCCGGCGCAAAATGCGCTGGCGGGCGGCTGGCTGCTGTTTGCGTTTATCGGCACCGGCAGCAGCTTCCTGGCATTTGCGACCCTCGCGGCAAAGCATCAAATTGCCAATCCGGGCTATGCGCATAAATCATTTTATTATCTTGGCGGGTTGACTGAAGGAACGGAGACAATCCTGCTATTTGTGCTGTGTTGCCTGTTTCCGGCGCACTTCACCTGGCTGGCGTGGTGTTTCGGCGCGTTATGCTGGCTGACGACCTTCACCCGTATCTGGAGCGGCTACCTGACGCTGAGGGAGGTGCAAAGCCACAACCTCCCTCAGTAGGCGGATTATTTGCTGCTGTCCGGGCCGCGTTCGCCGGTGGCTACCGGATTTTGCGGATTACCGCTCCATTCGTACCAGCCGCCGTCATAAACGGAGACGTTTTTCCAGCCCATCGCTCTGGCGTACATGAAGGTCTCCGAGGCGCGCCAGCCTGTGCCACAGTAAAACGAGACCTGCTGGTTGGGCAGAATGTTCCACTGTTTCCACATCGCCGCGATATCATCGGCGCTGCGCATGGTACCGTCCGGATTATGGAAGTCTTCCATATGGGTGGAATCGCTGCCGGCATGACCCCAGCGGGCGCCAGCAATATCGCCCTTCGGCTTGATGTAGCTATAGCCGCTGGTGGTGCCGATAAATTCCGGCCACGAACGGACGCTGACCAGCGACGCATCCTGCCGGTGTAGTAACCCACGCGCCTGTTCGGTATTGAGCATTAACTGCGGCTGACCGGGGATCGGCGCGCCGAAATCGGTCACCGTTTTTTCTTTCGCTGGCATGCCGCGCTCGACCGGCAGATTCGCGTCGGACCAGCTTTTCCAACCGCCGTCGAGCAGGCGGACATCTTTCACCCCGGCATACAGCATGATCTGCGCGACGCGCGCGGCGGCGTAGACGTCGCGGCCGTACAGAATCACCGTGGTGTCATGGCGAATACCGTGTTTAGCCAGCATCGCTTTTAGCTGTTCATCGGACACTTTGTTCCACAGCGGCTCGCTTTCCACTTCATTGGTATCGATATAACCGGCGCCGGGAATGTGATTCAGCAGATAAAATTTCGGCGCGCCCCAGGCCACTTCAAACAGTTTCCAGTCGCCCTGCGGGGCGGCGGTAACGGTTTTACCTTGCTGTAAATCGTGGATCCACTGCGGATAGACCAGCTGCTCAAAGTGCGGCAGCTTCTGCAGGCGCTCGCCCTGACTGAAAGCGTCGCTAAGCGTGCTGAGTTTGGTGAATCCGGCTTCTTTCAGGCGCGCCGCAACCCTGGCGTTATCGTCAGCGCCGCCATATAACGCTATTGGCGTATCGGCCTGCAGCCGGTGCTGAGTAGCCCAGGCACGCAGTTGTTCGTCGCTCATTGCGCCAAGCCAGGTAGCGGAGAGGTTTAGCGCCTGCGGTTCATGGCCCTGTGGGCCGTTGGCGCTTTGCGGCCAACCGTTATAGAAAGCGCTGAGGCGGGTATCTATCGCTACGCCGTGCTGCTGTTGCAGCGTTGAAAAGTCCAGCGTTGGCATGGTATCAGCGGCGAAAGTAGAGGAAGCAGCAAGCCCCATGAGCAGGGCGAGTGCGGTCAATTGAGAAACACGTTTCATCGAAATGCCCGACGGTAGAAAGAGGAGGGCTCATTCTCTGCTCCTGATAAGGGAATTTCTTTGCGATAACGCAGGTTAGGCGGAATTTGCCTGCCAGGCGGCAATATTAATACAGCGTCCGCCCGGTGGGAGATCCTGGCTGTCGTGAGTCACCAGCACCGCCGGGATTGCCAGCCGGTCAATTTCCGCAAACACCCACTGGCGAAAATCGGCGCGAAGTTCTGCATCCAGGCGATTAAAAGGCTCATCCAGCAGCAGCGCTTGCGGCCTTGCCAGCAGGGCGCGCAGCAGGCTGACGCGCGCGCGCTGTCCGCCGGAGAGCGTGGCCGGATCGCGCGAGGCGAAGCCCGGCATGCCGGCGCGCGTCAGCGCTTGCTCAACTTCGCTCTGGCGCGCCGCGCCGCGGATCTCAGCGGGCAGGGCGAGCTGTAAATTGTGCCCCACGCTGAAGTGGTCAAACAGTAGTGCATCCTGAAACAGGATGCCAATGCGTCGCGCTTCAGTGGCGAGCCCGTCGCAGCGGCGTTTGTTGAGCCATAATTCACCTTCGGCGCGAAAGGTGTCGGCAAGCGCCCCGATCATCCAGGCGAAAAGGGTTGATTTACCGCAGCCGGAAGGGCCCATCAAGGTCAATACTTCGCCGGGGGCGACAGAAAAATTTACCCCACACAACAGCGGTTGGCGGTGGAGGGTTAATGTCAGGTTGTGAACGGTTAGCATTAGCGTAATCCCCGGCGGCGACGGCCTATACACCAGGCTATCAGCGTAGTAACCATAAAACAGATCGCCGGTAGCAGCAATTGCCACAGCGCTTGTGCGGCAAGCCGCGTACTGTCGCCGCCGCTGCTCAGCGCGACCGCTTCGCTGGTCAACGTCGGCGTCCGTCCGCCGCCGAGCCACACGGTCGGCAGATATTGCGCGATACTCACCGAAAACCCGACCGCCTGCGCGGTAAGCAGCGGTCGCGCCATTGACGGCAGTTTGACCCACCAGAATAGGCGTCCGCGCCGCCAGCCAAGCGTACGGGCAATCAAGAGCAACCGTGGATCAAGATTGCGCCACGCCGGGGAGAGGATAAACATCATCCATGGCACGACCCATAACAGATGCCCCCATAATACCGTCATCAATTGACCGTCGAACCAGCCCACGAGCGCTAATTGATATTGACCATCGGCTAGCGGCAGCGTCGGGATGATTAATGGCAGCCAGAGTCCGTTATATCTGGCGGGACCGAACTCCAGCCACAGCAGGCACAGCGCGGCCCCCAGTATCGCCGCGCCTAACGCCAGCCAGAGGCTGTTGCCGATCGCCTCAGCCGTTGGCTGCGTCCATTGTGAAATGCCAGCCAACAACAACGCGCAAACCAGACCGCAGGCGGGTACCGCCTGTGCCAGGATATGTCCAGTCGTTGCGTTGGCAGGGGCGGCGCGCTTGCCGCATAGTGCGGGAATAGTTTGCCGCCAACGGCGCCAGCCTACCGATGCGATGGCCGCGAAGATTAACGTGAACGCCAGCAGCAGCAGGCTGGCCAGCGCGCCTTTCGCCTGTTGCAGCGGATCGCCCTGATTAAGCCACTGCCACGCCAGGACCGCCAGCGTTGGCGGATTTCCCGGACCGATCACCAAAGCGACATCCACCGCCGACAAACTCCAGGCGACGGTGGCCAGCAGAACAAGGCTCATCGATGGCAGCAGTGTCGGCACAATAATCCACTGCAGACATTGCCAGCGGTTGTAGCCGAGGGTTTTCATCACTACGCTTTGGGCCGCCAGCTGTTTTTCACCCAGTACGCCATACGCCACCCACAGTAAAAAAGCGCTCTCTTTAACCGCCATTGTCAGGCCCAGCCCGATACCGTAGCGATCGACCGGTGGGCTCAACGCGGGAAACAGACGATACAGCCAGCCGCCTTCGGCAAATAGCAGCAAGGCGGCGGTGGCGAAGGCGACATGGGGTACCGCCAGCAGCAGCGGTAATCTTCTCGCCAGGCGCTGCCAGCCAGTAGCTGGCCATAATGCGCCAATCACCATCAGGGTGATGAACAGCGCGCCGCCCACCGCCAACAGCGTAGAGACTAGCGTCGCCGCCAGCGCCTGCGGCAACTGCGGATCGCTAAATAGCGCCCGCCAGGCCGCGGCGTCGACGGCAGGTATCGCCATCAGCGCGGCGGCGGGAAGCAGGGGGAGGTAGATAAGCGCTATCGCTCCCCATGTCAGCGCAATTAGTGGGTACCGTAGCGGCGCAACCATTCCTGCTCCAGCGCGTCAACCCAGGCGGCGTGCGGTTCAGCCAGCATTGGCGGCGTCGCTTTCGGCTGCACGGCGTAAAATGCGGCGCGCTGAGCGTCGTTGAGTTTTTCGGGATCGAGTACGCTGGGATCGCCCCAGATCTGCGGATCGGCTTTGCGTAGCTGAGCCTGCGGCGACAGCAGGAAGTTAGCCACCACCTGTGCGCCCGCCGTCGCGCGGGCGTTGGCGGGGATGGCGACAAAATGCACGTTGCCGAGCATCCCTTGTTTAAAACCGAAGCTATAACTGTCTGGCGGAAGTTCGCCGCTGGCGGCTTTTTGCTGCGCATGCAGCGGATTGAAGGTCAGCGATAGTTGTAGCGTGCCTTGCGCCATCATCGCGTCCATCCGCGCCGGCGACAGCGGAAAATCGCGGCCCTGGCGCCAGAGCAGCGGGTGTAGCCTGTCGAGATAGTCCCAAAGCGGCGCGGTCACCTCGGCGAAACTTGTCTCCTGCGGCGGCTGGCGCAGGGCCTCCGGCCGATCGGTCAACGCAACCAGCAACTGCTCAAGGAAAGCGGTGCCGGTAAAATCCGGCGGCCGCGGATAGGTGACGCTGCCTGGATGCGCTGTGGCGAAAGCCAGTAGCGCCTGTGCGCTGCTCGGTGGTTGAGCCAGCTGCGATCGGCGGGCGATAAAAGTCAGCTGCGCGCTGCCCCACGGGGATTCCGCGCCGTCGGTGGCGATGGAGAAATCTTCCCGAACCGGTTTTCGCGTATCGACGTAGCGCCAGTTAGGCAACTTCTCGGCCCAGTCGCTGCGCAGTAAATTCGCCTGCTTCAATGTGCGAAAATTCTCGCCATTAACCCACAATAAATCGATTGAACCGCCGCGGGAACGCCCGGCACGCGCCTCGGTCTGAATACGCTTAACTGCATCGGCGGCATCGGCGATATGTACAATACGCAGATCGACGGCGTAATCCCGTTTCACCTCGGCGCTGACCCAGTCGAGGTAGCGGTTAACCGCCGGGTCGCCGCCCCAGGCGTTGAACCACACCGTCTGGCCGCGCGCCTGCTGGCTGATGCTCTGCCAGTTCTCGTCGGCGTTGGCGAGAGTCGGGGCCAGCAGCAGTGCGGCAAGCCAAATTAAACAATAACGCAGACTGCGCATATTGACTCCTTAGGGATGAATGTCGGAAACATCGGGCTTCGGGATTTGGCACAGGCCTTGCGCCGGGATCGCCAGCGCAGAATTAAAGCGTGCGGATAAATTTTGCAGGCCGATCAGCGCGGTTAGTTCGGTTAACGCCTGAGCATCGAACTGCTGCGCCAGCCGGGCGCGCAGCGCATCATCGACGGCGGGCGGCGTCATGCTCGCCGCTTCGGCATATTCCAGCGCCAACCGTTCGCTATCGCTGAATAATCCGCTATTGCGCCAGTCGTTAACCGCCAATAGTTTTTCGCTGCCGCCTGCGCGCTGCGTCAGTTTCATGCTGGTGATATCAATGCAAAATTCACAGTGACACAGCTGGGCGATACGGGCGCTCACCAACGAGCGTAGCAGCGGATCGAGCGGCGAGCGTCGGCGTTCCAGATATCCGACAAACATGGAGACCAGATAAAACGCCAGCGGGATGCGCCCCCACCAGCGGATAGGGCTGAGCACCGCGCCATAATGGCGACGGTGTAGCCACGCCTGCGGGCGCAGGATCAATGGAATCGACGTTAACGGCGGTAGATTCATGGCGATTTCCTGTTGTGATGCGCAACGTATTGCGCTTTGACTATCGCGACTACGATAGCTAAAGCGAACAAAATAGATAAACCGCTGAGCAGCCAGAACAGCCCCCCCGTCAGCAGGCTTCCGGCCCACGAGTAGACGATAGTCGCCGGTAATTGGCCGACGCCGGTGGCAAACATAAAATGGCGAAAGCGGATTGAGGTTAGCCCAGCGGCGTAACTCACCGGATCGAAAGGGACGAAGGGCAGCAGGCGGCAAACCAGGATGGTGTGCTTGCCGTAGCGCCTAAAAAAACCATCTACGCTCTGTAATACCGCCTTGCCGGTTAGTTTTTCTACCACTTCACGGCCCAGTACGCGGGCAATAAAAAAGCACAACGCCGCGCCAGCCATCGCGCTGACCCATGACAATACACCGCCCCACAGTGCGCCGAACAGCGAAGCGTTGGCAAAGGTAATTAAAAATGCCGGCAGCGGCGCGACAATCGCCTGCAGGATCATCAGCCCGAAAGAGACCAGGGCTGCCAGCGGACCATAAGCGTGAATAAAACGCTCCAGCGCTTGCTGATCGAGGGTGGCAAACGCGCTGAAGCTATGTTGCACAAAGGAGCGTACGCCCGGTATTAACCACCAGCCGACGAGCGCTGCCAGTGCCAGCAGGATGATAGCGCCGCGTAAGAGCCACAGCCGTTTTCTGTTATCCATTTTTATCGCTTACCGCGGATGTTGCGACACTAATGCGTTTATAGCGGCCATAACGTCTGGCGGCCTGAGTTAATACAAAGAGCATCAGGCCGGCAATGCTGAGTTTGCCAATAAAAGCCAGGGTGATGCCATCGCGGGCCAGTTCGCTAGCCATAAAAGTATAAATAAACAATCCCGGTAGGGTGGCGATGGTGGAGATAAACGTAAAGGACCAGAAGGGGATCGCCGTCAGCCCATAAGCATAATTCTGCAGATTATAAGGGAACAGCGGCACCAGCCTGGTGAAAATCAGAAAATCGCAGCCGCTGTGGGCAATACCGCGCTCGAACGCCTGAAAAACGGCGTGGTGACCGCAATAGCGCTGTAGCGCTTCGCGACCCAGCCAGCGGGCCAGCAGGAACGACAGCGATGAGGCGACAGTCGCGGCGATAAGCGAGAGTAGCGTGCCCAACCAGGGGCCGAATATCATACCGCCGACGATGACTAACGCGCTGCCTGGCATCAGACACAAGGTGGCGATGATAAACAGCAGGATATAAAGCGCATAACCTGCGCTACCGCTGTGCAGAATAAGCAATTGAAGATCGTGAAGGTGGCTGAACAGTCTCGTCAGCCCGGCGTGCTGAACAAGCCATGCCAGTAGGGCAAACAGGAGTACGGCAAACAGCAGTTTATAGCGTGTCGGGTAACGGCTTCTTTTGCATGAGGGTCTCCTGTCTTCGTTTTGTCCGGCAGGAAACGCCGGGTGCGCGCGACAGTATAGTAAATTGCCGCGAGCGACAATGTATACCGTTCACTTTATTGATTTTGCTCAGGATAGCGGGGCTCCGCGCCGGAGCCCCAAAGAAGAGTTATGGTTTAAAGGTTGCCCATACCGGCGCATGATCGGAAGGCTTTTCCATCCCGCGGATGTCGTAATCGATGCCGGTTTCGACGCAGCGCTGAGCCAGCGGCGAGCTTGCCAGCAGCAGGTCGATACGCAGACCGCGGTTGTCATCAAAACCTTTAGAGCGGTAATCGAACCATGAAAAGCGGTCATGATTATCGGGGTTGGCGTGACGCCAGGTATCGACCAGGCCCCAGCCCAGCAGGCGATCCATCCATTCACGCTCTTCCGGCAGGAAGGAACATTTACCGGTGCGCAGCCAGCGCTTACGGTTCTCTTCGCCAATGCCGATATCAAGATCGGTAGGGCTAATGTTCATATCGCCCATGATAAGCACCGGATTTTCTTTGTTCAACTCGGTATCGAGGTAGTTCTGCAGATTCTGATAAAACGCCGCTTTCGCCGGAAATTTAGTCTCGTGGTCACGGCTCTCTCCTTGCGGGAAATAGCCGTTAATTACCGTGACATTACCAAACGGCGAGGGAATTTCCGCCATGATGATGCGGCGTTGCGCATCTTCGCCGTCGCCCGGGAAGCCGCGACGCACGGCTATCGGAGTCTCTTTGGTCAGCAGCGCGACGCCGTAATGGCCTTTTTGCCCATGGTAAAAGACGTTGTAACCCAGCTTTGCCACCTCTTCGAGAGGAAACATATCGTCGTGTACTTTGGTTTCCTGGAGGCCGATAACATCGGGCTGATGTTTATCGACGATGGCGGCCAGTTGATGGGGGCGGGCACGCAGGCCGTTGATATTAAAAGAGATGAATTTCATAGTCGCTGCCACTGTGCAAGGTGAATAGTGCAAGGATGTTAGCAGAATTTCATCATGGTGGCTGCCGACAGGTGGTTAATTCTACCGATTACTGCGGTTGGCGAGCGAATCGCACAAATTATGCACCGTTTTGGCGCATGTCGCGCCAAAAAAGCGCAGATATCTACGATAAATTTCGTAGAGGATCACAATTACAGAATTATATCTTATCGCTGCATAACTTCTCGTCGTTTTCCTCTATCCAGCGCCGTTTATTTGATGATTATTCACTAATTATGCATTTTTATTGAGTAGTTAGTATCTGTAACTCATTGATATCGCGTGATTGAGCTCAATTTATGCATTTTTGCCTCTGGCTGGCACGATGCGTGCAATCTACATTTACAGCGTAATAACTCATAAATTTTAACATTGTGCTTACTTTTAATTTACCGGAAGAGGTCGATATGTCTCAGTCAATTACGCGTAGCAATTTTGATCAATGGATGATGCCGGTATATGCGCCGGCGGCTTTTATTCCGGTACGCGGCGAAGGTTCACGGTTGTGGGATCAGCAGGGGAAAGAGTATATCGATTTTGCCGGCGGTATCGCGGTGAATGCGCTGGGACACGCTAATCCACAGCTAGTAAAAGCGCTGACCGAGCAGGCGGGAAAATTCTGGCATACCGGTAACGGCTATACCAACGAACCGGCGCTGCGCCTTGCCAAAAAGCTTATCGACGCCACTTTTGCCGACCGCGTTTTCTTTTGTAACTCCGGCGCCGAAGCCAACGAAGCGGCGCTGAAACTGGCGCGTAAATACGCCCACGATCATTACGGCAGCCACAAAAGCGGCATTGTCGCGTTCAAAAACGCCTTCCACGGACGCACGTTGTTCACCGTATCTGCAGGTGGCCAACCTTCCTATTCGCAGGATTTTGCGCCGCTGCCGCCGCAGATCCAACATGCTACCTATAACGACCTCGACTCGGCGCGGGCGCTGATTAATGACGACACCTGCGCGGTGATCGTCGAGCCGATGCAGGGCGAGGGCGGCGTGGTGCCGGCGAAAGCGGAATTTTTGCGCGGCCTGCGTGAACTGTGCGATCAGCACAACGCGCTACTGATTTTTGATGAGGTTCAAACTGGCGTCGGTCGTACCGGCGAATTGTATGCCTATATGCACTACGGGGTGACGCCGGATGTCCTGTCGACGGCGAAAGCGCTGGGCGGCGGCTTCCCGATCGGCGCGCTGTTGGCGACGGAAAAATGCGCCAGCGTGATGACCGTCGGCACCCATGGCACGACCTACGGTGGTAACCCACTCGCCACCGCTGTTGCCGGGGAGTTACTGTCTATCGTCAATACCCCGACGCTTTTGAACGGCGTTAAACAGCGTCACCAGTGGTTTAGCGAACGCCTGAGCGCGATTAACGCCAAATACGGCCTGTTCAAGGAAATTCGCGGACTGGGGCTGCTGATTGGCTGTGTACTGAACGACGAATATGCCGGGAAAGCTAAAGCCATTAGTACCCAGGCGGCGGAAGACGGGCTGATGGTACTGATTGCCGGGGCAAACGTCGTTCGCTTCGCTCCGGCCCTTAACGTGAGCGAGGAAGAGGTGAACACCGGTCTCGATCGCTTTGAGCTGGCCTGCCGTCACTTCCTTGCGGGAGTTTCATCATGATGGTGATCCGACCGGTTGAAAAAGCCGATTTGCCGGGGCTGATGGCCCTGGCGGGAGAAACCGGCGGCGGCCTGACGTCGCTGCCGGCGGACGAACCCACGTTGGCTGCCCGCATTGAACGCTCCCAGCGGACCTGGCGCGGCGAACTGCCGAAAAGCGAACAGGGCTATGTCTTTGTGCTGGAAGATAGCGTCAGCGGCGCGGTCGTTGGGATCTGCGCGATTGAAGTCGCCGTTGGCCTCAACGATCCCTGGTACAACTATCGGGTCGGCACGCAGGTACATGCATCAAAAGAGCTCAACGTTTATCACGCGCTGCCGACGCTGTTCCTTAGCAACGATCACACCGGCTGTAGCGAACTCTGCACGCTGTTTCTCGATCCGGCATGGCGTAAAGAGGGTAACGGCTACCTGTTGTCGAAATCGCGACTGCTGTTTATGGCCGGTTTCCGCGACCGCTTTAATGACAAAGTGGTTGCCGAGATGCGCGGCGTGATTGATGAGCATGGCTATTCGCCGTTCTGGGAAAGCCTCGGCAAGCGCTTCTTCGCGATTGAATTTTCCCGCGCCGACTATCTCTCCGGCACCGGTAAAAAAGCGTTTATCGCCGCACTAATGCCAAAACATCCGTTATATATCGACTTTCTCTCCGATGAAGCGCGGGCGGTCATCGGCCAGGTTCATCCGCAAACGGCGCCTGCGCGTGCGGTACTGGAAAAAGAAGGCTTCCGTTTTAACAACTACATCGACATTTTCGACGGCGGCCCGACGCTGGAGTGCGAAATCGACCGGGTGCGGGCGATACGCAAAAGCCGCCTGCTGACGGTGGAAGAAGGGCAGCCTGCGCCTGGAGAGTGGCCGCAGTGTCTGGTCACCAACGAGCAGTATCAGCAGTTCCGCGCCATCCTGGTCCATGCCGACCCGGATAGCGAAACGTTGCTGCTGAGCGCGCGTGAGCTGGATACGCTGAAATGCCATCCAGGCGACCGCGTACGGATGGTCCGCCTGATCCCGGAGGAGAAAGCATCATGAGTTTATGGATTAACGGCGAATGGCAAAGCGGGCGTGGCCCGCAGCGCAGTAAATATAACCCGGTCAACCAGGCGCTGCTGTGGCAGGGAAATGACGCCGACGCCGGGCAGGTCGCGCTGGCGGTTAGCGCCGCGCGTCAGGCTTTTCCCGCCTGGGCCCGCCTGCCATTTAGCGCGCGTCAGGGGATCGTCGAGAAGTTTGCGGCGCTGCTGGAAGCGAACAAAAGCCAGCTGACGGCGATTATTGCCGCTGAGACCGGTAAACCACGCTGGGAGGCGGCCACGGAAATTACCGCCATGATAAATAAGGTGGCAATCTCAGTGCGCGCCTACCATAGCCGCACCGGCGAGAGCGAGACGGCGATGGCCGACGGCGCCGCCACCCTGCGCCACCGTCCCCACGGGGTACTGGCGGTGTTCGGGCCGTATAACTTCCCGGGCCATTTACCTAACGGACACATCGTACCGGCGCTACTCGCCGGTAATACCATCGTCTTTAAACCCAGCGAGCTTACGCCGCAAAGTGGCGAAGCGGTGGTTAAACTGTGGGCTGAGGCGGGCTTACCCGCTGGAGTCGTGAATCTACTGCAGGGCGGCCGGGAGACCGGCGAGGCGCTGAGCGGGCAGGCGGATATCGACGGTCTCTTGTTCACCGGCAGCTCCGCGACCGGTTTCCAACTGCATCGTCAACTGGCCGGGCAGCCGCAAAAAATCCTCGCCCTTGAAATGGGCGGCAATAACCCGCTGATTGTTGACGAGCCGCAGGATATTGACGCAGCGGTTCACCTGACTATCCAGTCGGCATTTATCACCGCCGGGCAGCGTTGTACCTGCGCGCGCCGCCTATTGGTCAAGCGCGGCACGACGGGCGATGCGTTTTTGCAGCGTTTAGTGACGGTGTCACAACGTCTTATTCCCGGCGAGTGGGATGCGCAGCCGCAGCCGTTCCTGGGCGGGCTGGTATCGCCGCAGGCCGCGCAAAAGGTGCATCAGGCCTGGCTTGGGCACGTGGCGAGCGGCGGACAGACGTTACTGGAGCCGCGTCTGTTGCGCGACGGCACTTCGCTGCTGACGCCGGGGATCATCGACATGAGCAACGTGCAGCAGGTGGCGGATGAAGAAGTCTTTGGCCCGCTGTTGTGCGTGTGGCGCTATGACGATTTCGCGCAAGCGATCGCGATGGCTAACGCCACCCGTTTTGGTCTCTCCTGCGGATTGATTTCCGCCGAGCGCGATAAGTTCGAGCGCCTGTTGCTGGAAGCCCGCGCCGGGATAGTCAACTGGAACAAGCCGCTGACCGGCGCCGCCAGTACCGCGCCGTTTGGCGGAACCGGCGCCTCGGGAAATCATCGTCCAGGCGCCTGGTACGCCGCCGATTATTGCGCCTGGCCGATGGCCAGCCTGGAATCTGCCGAACTGGCGCTACCGGAGACGCTCAGTCCGGGTCTGGATTTTTCATCGCAGGCAAGTTGATGAAAGTTCGCGGGGCCGGGATTCTCGGCCCTGCGAGTTTTCCTCGATCCGTTTCAGTAATAGAGGAGGCGTCGTGGACGACTTTCTGGCACTAACTCTGGCGGGGCGCTGGCCGCATCATTTTCATGGCGAAACCGCCCATTTTCGTTGGCACTGGATCGATTGCGGCATCCTGCTGCTGACCCCGCATGCGCGCTGCGAACGTTCACTGGTACTCTCCTGCGGTATTCACGGCAATGAAACCGCGCCGGTGGAGATAGTCAACGCTTTGCTTCAGCAGTTGTTTAGCGGCGAACTCCCGCTGCGCTGGCGTGTGTTGGTGATATTCGGCAACCCGCCGGCGCTGCGGCAAAATAAACGCTATCTCGATAGCGATATGAACCGCATGTTCGGCGAACGCTGGCGCAAGTTCGCGCCCAGTGGGGAAACGGTGCGGGCGCGGCAGTTGGAAAGCGCTGTGACGCGTTTCTTTAGCGATAGCCATGGCGTGCGCTGGCATCTGGATATGCATACCGCTATTCGCGGCTCGCTGCATCCGCGCTTTGGGGTGTTGCCGGCACGCGAGGAGCCGTGGAGCGAAGATTTTCTCAGCTGGCTTGGCGCGGCCGGGCTGGAGGCGCTGGTGTTCCATAAACAACCGGCGGGAACCTTTACCCACTTTAGCTGCGAACGTTTTGCCGCGCTGGCCTGTACGCTGGAGTTGGGCAAAGCGCTGCCTTTTGGCGACAACGATTTAACCCAGTTCTCAGCGACGCAGCGGGCGTTAAGCAGGCTGTTGGTGGGCGATTTGGCGGTGGCAGAAGCGACTGCGCCGCTGCGCTACCGGGTGGTGCAGCAGATCACCCGCCACAGTGACCAGTTCCAGTTGCATATGTCGGGGGAGACGCTCAATTTTACGCCGTTCAGCGCCGGGACGCTGCTGGCGGAGGATGGCGAAACGCGCTATGTCGTCGAAAAGGCGCAAGAGTACGTGCTGTTTCCCAACCCCGGCGTGGCGCCAGGGCTACGGGCTGGGCTGATGCTGGAACGGTTGTAATTCCCGCACTTAACTATTCACAGCCGTTGTCGTTCGCGGTTGTGAATATCGAGTGAAATATCGCTGCGCGCCGATCTTATTTATTTGTGCCATTGATATGGTTTGCAGATTATTCCTGGTTAAATGCTTTGTTTTTAATCTCCACTGTTTTATAATCTTCACAGTTTCCTTATAAAACAGCCTGTTATTTATTTTTTGTTGCATATCCCTCCTCATTTTCCTTATTTTCTCCACAATTGGTGAGAAAATGTTTTTTACACTTTCATTGTTTTACGCTTGCACTGACTAATTGACGATAAAGCGCGTAAAGTTAATCTCGTCAACACGGCAATGCGCCGTCAGAATAACTGATAGTAAGGACATAACCATGAAGAAGATTACTGCTCTGTTTGTTGCCTCTACGCTGGCTCTGGGTGCTGCTAACCTGGCTCACGCAGCCGATACTACCACTACCACCCAAACCGACAGCAAACCGATGATGCACCATAAAGGTATGCCGGGTCATCACGATATGATGTTCAAAGACCTGAACCTGACCGATGCGCAAAAGCAGCAGGTTCGCGACATCATGAAAAGCCAACGCCAGAACATGAAACGTCCGTCCCTTGACGAACGTCGCGCCATGCACGATCTGATCGCCAGCGATACTTTCGACAAAGCGAAAGCCAGCGCGCAGATTGATAAGATGGAAGCACAGCATAAAGAGATGATGCTTTCCCGCATGGAAACCCAGAACAAGATTTACAACATCCTGACGCCGGAACAGAAAAAACAGTTCAATGCGAATTTTGAGAAGCATCTGACAGAACGTAAAGCGCCGGAAGGTAAAATGCCTGCACCTGCTGAGTAACTCAGCGCGCGGAATGAAGACCGCCGGTCTTGCCCAATCATTGCCATTAAGGCTTTGGGCAGGGCCGGCGGTTTTTTACGTTTGCGAAATCATTAGCCAAGAAGGTGCAGCGGATACTCACCGCTGAGCAATGGCTTACAAAGAATCTTGTAGCCATCGTGATCGAAACCGGCAGGCAGTGTGGTGAGTTTAGCGGCTTGCGCCAGTGAATCTACCGCGCCCAGCCACAGCCAGTTATGAATGATATGGTACTGAACCATATCCGGGCCGCGCTCTTCCAACGCCACCGGACCCGCCCACGGCCAGCACACCAGCTGAAGCTTACTCATTTGCGCCAGCAGCCGCTGGTTATGATCTTCGACGCGCTCTTTACCACAGCAGGCGCCGGCGCAGCGCCCCAGTGCGGAACGAAAACAGGCGCGCCCGCGACTCAGCGGCTCCAGCCCCAGAATGCCATAACACAGACGGTGCTCATCGGCGATGGTTTGTAGCGCCTGTAATGCCGCGCGGCGGTTAGCGAACAGGCCGTACAGGTGCTGCTGATGGGAGAAATCGACTTCTCGCGCATACACAACTTGCGGTTTACCCGACTCCAGCAGCCAGGAGCAGAGCTGTTTATTACGCCGCAGTCGTTTATTAAACAGCGGCTGCTGTTCTTTAATTAACCGCGCTTCAAGTAACAGCGCGCCTAATTCACCGGCGGTGCGTTGCCAACTGATGCGTCGCGCCTGGCGCAACATGGAGGCCTCATCAGCGGTACGCAAATGCGACAGCACCCGGCTGCGGATATTCACGCTCTTACCGATATAAAGCGGCAGCGTCTCGCTTTCACCATGGAACTGATACACCCCAGGCAGCTTTGGCAAGGCCTCCAGCCATGGGCGCAAATGTTCGGGATACTCATAGATTGCCGCCGCTTCAAACTCCAGACGCGGGGCAGATTGTTTTCTGGCCACAACAACTCCTGATACTGTTCATGCATCCAGTATAGCAGGCGAGTTTTGCGGCGAAAAGGACAAAAAATAACCCCGGCGCTGGCCGGGGTGTCGGGAAGTCGTTACTTCTTCCAGAAATCGTCGAAGACGGTGATTGGCGGGCGGCGCTTATGCTCGGTTTTCAGATACCAGCCTTCAATGGTTTTGGCGATGTTCTCGTCCAGGGTTTTGCCTTCCAGATAGTCATCAATGTTTTCGTAGGTCACGCCTAGCGCGACTTCATCCGGCAGAGAAGGGCGGTCATCTTCGAGGTCGGCGGTCGGCTGCTTCATATAAAGGTGCTCAGGACAGCCCAACTGCGCCAGTAGCTGTTTGCCCTGACGTTTATTGAGACGGAAGATAGGGTTAATGTCGGTACCGCCATCGCCGTATTTGGTAAAGAAGCCAGTGATCGCTTCTGCGGCATGGTCTGTTCCCACAACCACGCCTTTGGTCATGCCGGCGATACTGTATTGCGCTTTCATTCGCTCACGGGCTTTCTCGTTGCCGCGAACAAAGTCGCTCAGCTCAATACCCGCTTCTCGCAACGCCTGCTCGCTGGCCAGCACCGCGCCTTTGATATTGACCGTCAGCACGCGGTCGGGCTGGATAAATTCGATGGCATCCTGGCAATCCTGCTCATCGGCCTGGACGCCATAAGGCAGGCGCACGGCGATAAATTGCAGGCTGCGATCGCCGCTTTCAGCCCGCAGCTCATTGATCGCCATCTGGCACAGTTTGCCGGTAAGGGTCGAATCCTGGCCGCCGCTAATGCCGAGCACCAGTGATTTAATGAACGGATAGGTCTGCAGATAGGATTTCAGGAAATCCACGCTGCGGCGAATTTCGCCTTCGACATCAATCTGCGGCTTCGCGCCCAGCGCCTGAATAATTTGTTGTTGAAGCGTCATTACGCCCTCCGGAAAGTGAGCCTGTATGGCAACCAGCATGGTCTAAAACTACCTCTTTGCTGCTGAAACGACAAGGCTGGTACCGCTGACTGACGGAAAAGAAGGCAACCAATGGCATAGCATTTATTTATGGTGCGGGAAAACATCGGTAGTGGAGTATGTTCCGTCGCTGATTTTTTGCACACATCTGGTTACCAGAAAAGTTCTGAATTTACATGAATTCGACGTTTGGCTTGAAAAATAACGCTTTTTATTCCAGGCTTAAAACACGCCGATTACATAATGAGGACGGAATATGAACAAAAAATTAGCAGGATTGATGGGCGCAGCAGCAGTATTAACCATGCTGGCAGGGTGTACGGCCTATGACCGCACCAAAGATCAGTTCACACAGCCAGTTGTTAAGGATGTCAAAAAAGGCATGACCCGTAGCCAGGTTATGCAGATTGCCGGTAAACCGTCGTCTGAAGTCACCATGATTCACGCGCGCGGAACCTGCCAGACTTATATCCTGGGTCAACGGGATGGTAAAATTGAAACCTACTTTGTCGCGCTGGACGAGACCGGCCACGTGATGAACTCCGGCTACCAGACCTGCGCCGAGTACGACACCGATCCGCGTAACAACAAATAACTACGCGTCACAAGCTGAGAGCTACGAAAGCCCGACTATTGGTCGGGCTTTTTTATGGCGGCTAATGCTTATTTAATTGCGCGAATTATTTGGGGGAAATGTGAGGGTAGTCAAAACGCGAGGTCAATGAGAGACAATTCTGTTCAACAGGGAATTATCCTGCCGCCAAATGTTGCCGTATACTCAATGCATAAACAAAACTAACCGCAAGTTACCAGTCTTACCGGCTCTCAGCCATTGCTGAAGCCCAGGTCCTACACATTGAGGAAGCGTTCATGGAAAAGAAACATATCTATCTGTTCTGCTCGGCTGGCATGTCCACTTCATTACTGGTCTCCAAAATGCGCGCCCAGGCGGAAAAGTATGAAGTCCCGGTAATTATTGAAGCGTATCCTGAAACGCTGGCCGGTGAAAAAGGACCGGAAGCTGATGTTGTATTATTAGGACCCCAAATCGCTTATATGCTGCCGGAAATTCAACGTCTGCTGCCAAACAAGCCGGTAGAGGTAATCGATTCCATTCTGTACGGAAAAGTCGATGGTTTAGGTGTATTGAAGGCGGCCGTCGCGGCCATTAAGAAAGCTGCAGCACAATAATTTTATTTTTTAAACTCGCGATATTTTGGCGTCTGGTGGTTAATTAATACTAGCCGCCACTATATTCAACAGTTTATTTTCCCGTCAAAGAGTAATTTCATACATCATCGCCGTAATATTTTATTGCGGCTTTTAAGGGTATTGACTATGAGTAAAGTGATCGATTCGCTTGAAAAGGTACTCCTTCCTTTTGCAGTTAAAATAGGAAAGCAACCGCACATTAATGCGATTAAAAACGGCTTTATTAAATTAATGCCGCTGACCCTCGCCGGGGCCATGTTCGTATTAATCAACAACGTTTTTCTGAGCTTTGGTGAAGGTTCTTTCTTTTATTCAATGGGGATTCGCCTGGATGCCTCCACCATTGAAACCTTAAACGGCTTTAAAGCCATCGGCGGTAATGTTTACAACGGTACATTGGGCATTATGTCGCTGATGGCGCCGTTCTTTATCGGCGCCGCGCTGGCCGAAGAGCGTAAAGTCGACCCTATGGCAGCTGGTCTGCTGGCGGTCGCCGCCTTTATGACCGTCACGCCTTATAGCGTGGGTGAAGCCTATGCCGTCGGCGCCAACTGGCTCGGCGGGCAGAACATCATCTCCGGGATGATTATCGGCCTGGTGGTGGCGGAACTGTTCACCTTTGTCATTCGCCGCAACTGGGTCATCAAACTGCCGGATAGCGTGCCGTCATCGGTATCGCGCTCCTTCTCGGCGCTGATCCCGGGCTTCCTGATTTTGTCGGTCTTCGGCATTATTTCGTGGATTCTGTCAAACTACGGCAGCAACTTCCATCAGATCATCATGGACTCCATCTCCACGCCGCTGGCGGCGATGGGCAGCGTCGTTGGCTGGGCGTACGTTATCTTTAACTCCCTGCTGTGGTTCTTCGGGGTGCACGGTTCGCTGGCGCTGACGGCGCTGGATAACGGCATTATGACGCCGTGGGCGCTGGAAAACATCGCGCTGTATAACCAGTATGGCTCTGTCGACGCGGCCATTGAAGCCGGCAAACAGTTCCACTTCTGGGCGAAGCCGATGCTCGACTCCTACATCCTGCTGGGTGGTTCCGGTGCGACGCTGGGTCTGATTATCGCCATCTTCATCGCTTCTCGCCGCGCCGATCATCGTCAGGTCGCTAAGCTGGCGCTGCCGTCAGGCATCTTCCAGATTAACGAACCAATTCTGTTCGGTCTGCCGATCATCATGAACCCGGTCATGTTCATCCCGTTCGTGCTGGTACAACCGATTCTGGCCGCGATTACGCTGGCAGCTTACAGCCTGGGCATAATCCCACCGGTGACTAACCTGGCGCCGTGGACGATGCCAACCGGTTTGGGGGCCTTCTTTAACAGTAATGGTAGCGTTGCTGCCCTGTTGGTCGCGCTCTTCAACCTTTGTGTCGCTACTGCCGTGTACCTGCCGTTCGTTATCCTGTCGAACAAAGCGCAGAGCACCATCGAGCAGGAAGAAAGCGAAGAAGATATTGCTAACGCACTGAAATTCTGATGTCGAGCGGTACGGGCTCTCCCCGTACCGCCTGAGAAACGAGGGAAATATTATGTTTGATCTGGATAACATCGACGCGGTAGAAACCCCGGAAAATGACCTCGAAGAGGTGGTGATGGGGCTGATTATCAACTCCGGACAGGCGCGTAGCCTGGCCTATGCGGCGCTGAAGCAGGCGAAGCAGGGAGATTTTGCCGCCGCGAAATCGATGATGGAGCAATCGCGGATGGCGCTGAGTGAAGCGCATCGCGTCCAGACCCAGCTTATTGAAAGCGATGAAGGCGAGGGCAAAATGAAGGTGAGTCTGGTGCTGGTTCATGCGCAGGATCATCTGATGACCTCAATGCTGGCCCGTGAACTGGTGGCCGAATTGATCGACCTGCACGAGAAGGTACAATAGGCTATCCGAACGATGAGGCAGCCGAAAATGATGACCACAGAGATCAGTACCGCCAGGGAACAACAGCTCTTCAACGGGAAAAACTTTCATGTGGTCATCTATAACAAAACGGAGAGCGTGAGCGGGCTTCACCAGCATGATTACTACGAGTTCACTATCGTTTTAACCGGGCGCTATTATCAGGAAATTAATGGCAAACGGGTGCTGCTGGAGCGCGGGGATTTTGTTTTCATCCCAATGGGGTCGCACCATCAGAGCTTTTATGAATTTGGTGCGACGCGCATTCTTAACGTTGGCATCAGCAGACGCTTCTTTGAGAAACATTATCTGCCGCTGCTGCCGTTCGGGCTGGTCGCCTCTCAGGTCTATGCGGTGCAAAGTGCCTTTCTCAGTTATATCGAGTCGGTTATTGCTTCACTGAATTTTCGCGAGACTGAATTTGACGAATTTATTGAACTGGTCTCGTTTTACACCATTAACCGCTTACGTCATTATCGTGAAGAGCCCGTTGAAGATGTGATCCCTCACTGGCTGAAAAATACCGTAGAGGATATGCACGATAAAAATAAATTTGGCGAAAGCGCGCTGGAAAATATGGTGCAATTGTCCGGGAAAACGCAAGAATATTTAACCCGGGCGACCCAGCGCTATTATGGTAAGACGCCGATGCAGATCATTAATGATATCCGCATCAATTTCGCGAAAAAACAGCTGGAAATCACCAACTATTCGGTCACTGATATTGCGTATGAATCAGGATATAGCAGCCCAAGTCTGTTTATTAAAACGTTCAAAAGGCTGACCTCATTTACGCCAAGCAGTTATCGCAAACAACTGACCAATATTAATTAACTCGCAGCGGTATTTACCGCGCGGTTTATTCATTCAAGTTAACTGTCCGCATTTATGCGGAGAGCGGTCTACGTCTACGCGTAGCGCCTAAGGGAGAAAGATATGAGCCAGAAATTAAAAGTCGTGACTATCGGCGGCGGCAGCAGCTATACCCCGGAATTACTGGAAGGTTTCCTCAAACGCTATCATGAGCTGCCGGTAACGGAACTGTGGCTGGTGGACGTGGAAGAGGGGCAGGAAAAGCTCGATATCATCCATGCACTGTGCCAGCGGATGGTGGAAAAAGCCGGCGTGCCGATGAAAGTCTACAAAACTCTCGATCGCCGCGCGGCGCTGGAAGGGGCGGATTTCGTCACCACGCAACTGCGCGTTGGCCAGCTGAAAGCGCGTGAAAAAGATGAACGTATCCCGCTAAGCCATGGCTATCTTGGCCAGGAAACCAACGGTGCGGGCGGTCTGTTTAAAGGTCTGCGTACCATCCCGGTGATTTTCGATATCGTCAAAGATGTGCAGGAAATTTGCCCCGATGCGTGGATCATTAACTTTACCAACCCTGCGGGTATGGTCACCGAGGCGGTATACCGCCATACCAATTTCAAACGCTTTATCGGCGTGTGCAACATTCCAATCGGTATGAAGATGTTTATTACCGATGTGCTGCAACTGAGTCCGAGCGATGAGTTGAATATCGATCTGTTCGGTCTCAACCACCTGGTGTTCGTTCGCGATGTGCTGGTCAATGGCGTGTCGCGCTTCGATGAACTGCTGGACGGCGTGGCTTCTGGCCGTCTGACCGCGAACTCGGTGAAAAATATCTTCGACCTGCCGTTTAGCGAAGGGCTGATTCGCTCACTGCGCCTGATCCCATGCTCATATCTGCTTTATTACTTCAAGCCGAAAGAGATGCTGGCGATTGAGATGGGCGAGTACTACAAAGGCGGCGCGCGCGCTCAGGTCGTACAGAAGGTTGAAAAGCAGCTGTTCGAACTGTACAAAAATCCGGATCTGAACATTAAGCCGAGGGAGCTTGAGCAGCGCGGCGGCGCTTACTACTCTGATGCCGCCTGCGAGGTGATTAACGCCATCTACAATGATAAACAGGCCGAGCACTATGTGAATATTCCGCACCATGGCCATGTTGATAATATTCCGGCCGACTGGGCGGTAGAAATGACCTGCACGCTGGGCCGCGACGGCGCGAAGCCCACGCCGCGAATCACGCATTTTGATGAAAAAGTGTTGGGGCTGATTTATACCATCAAAGGCTTTGAAGTGGCGGCCAGCCAGGCGGCAATGAGCGGTGAGCTCAATGATGTGCTGCTGGCGCTCAATTTAAGCCCGCTGATTCATTCAGATCGTGATGCCGAGCAGTTGGCGCGGGAGATGATCCTCGCCCATGAGAAGTGGCTGCCGAACTTTGCAGCGACTATCGAAAAACTGAAACAGTAACGGGAGCGGCCGATGGAACGCGTATTGATCGTTAACGCCGATGATTATGGCCTGAGCAAAGGGCAGAATTACGGCATTATCGAAGCCTGCAAGAATGGACTGGTGACATCGACTACGGCGTTGGTCAACGGCGCGGCTATCGGCCACGCCGCCCAATTAAGCCGTAGCCTGCCTGAGCTGGCGGTGGGCATGCACTTTGTGTTGACACTGGGCGAGCCATTATCGGCGATGCCGGGGTTAACCCGCGACGGGCGGTTGGGCAAATGGATTTGGCAGATGGCGGAAGAGGACAGCCTGCCGCTGGATGAGATCGCCCACGAACTGGAGTGTCAGTACCGGCGTTTTATCGAACTGTTTGGTTGCGAACCAACGCATATCGACAGCCACCACCATGTGCATATGATCGCGCAGATCTATCCCATTGTCGCCGCCTTTGCGCGCGAAAAGGGCGTCGCTTTGCGTATCGATCGTCAGGTGGCGGCGCTGAATGGCCTCGACCAGGGTGCGGCGCGCAGTAGCGATGGCTTCAGCAGCGAATTTTACGGTGAAGCGGTTTCACAAGCGCTGTTCCTGCAGACGCTGGATGCGTCGATTGAACGGCAGGAAAACTCGCTGGAAGTGATGTGTCATCCGGCATTTGTCGATAACACCATTATGTGCAGCGCTTACTGCTATCCGCGGCTGACCGAACTGGACGTGCTGACGTCCGGCGAACTGAAGTACGCTATTGCGGAACGTGGCTACTGGCTCGGAAACTATCGCGACGTATAAAGAGAGGAAAGCCCGGCAGCCATAACTGCCGGGCTTTTTGTTACGCGGGTATGGCCGCAACTTTACTGCTTCTTGACCAGACGCGATGCGCGGCCAGTAGCGTCAGCAGTTTATCGACGCTAAGCGTGTTAATCGCGTCGCATTCGATAACCCCTTCTTCACCCGTAGCGGGCACCTGTAGCAGCGAACTAAACTGCCGCGCATCGCCCGCCAGTAAAATGGGCTTCAGATGCTTATAGGCTTCCAGCAGATAATAGCGGGCATCGCCGTTATCGCTGATGCTGCTCAGATTGCCGCCGGGAACGATAACCGCATCAACCGTCAACGACGGCGAGCCGGCGAAGGTTCCGGCGATCGGTAGCTGCGATCCATCATCGGCGCTGATTTCGCCCATACGCGAATAGAGCAGTTTGCTGTGGACGCCTCTGGCCTGCAGCGCTTGCAACAGGTTGAGTACATCCTGCGCACAGGTCTTCTCGTTGAGTAAAACCGCGACAATTCGTCCTTTTACGTCGCCATCGACATCGGCGTAAAGGCTGAGGGTCGGGTCTTTCTCCACGCCGTTAACCGGCGCTGGCGGGGCAATATTCCGCTGCTCATCGCTGAGTTCGATACCGAGATTGTTGGCTACCGCTTCCGCCAGCCCGATATCAATATGCGCCAGATGATCGACCACCCGCTCGCGGATCCAAACTCTGACCACTTTGCTCAGCTCAAAACTAAAGCCGCCGATAATGTGCTGCTGTTCAATCGGCGTCTGGCTGAGCCAGAAAAGGCGAGGATGGGCGTAGTATTCGCCAAACGAGGGACTGCGGTTACGGATTTTCTCGCCATCAACGCGTTCCGCCAGCGATTCAAAGCCGCCGCGTTTCGGCGCCGGCGGCGTTTCACGGGGCCAGTTATCGTTGATAGAGTTGGGTTCATAGTTTGCCGGATTGGTATCAATCTCCATTCGGTGCATGCCGTCACGCTGGAAATTATGATACGGGCAGGTAGGGCGGTTAATCGGAATTTCGTGGAAATTTGGCCCGCCGAGGCGGCTAATTTGCGTATCAGTATAGGAGAAGAGTCGCCCTTGTAACAGCGGATCGTTACTAAAATCGATACCCGGCACAATATGACCCGGATGGAATGCCGCCTGTTCGTTCTCAGCGAAGAAGTTGTCGGGGTTACGGTTAAGCACCATTTTGCCGACTCGTTGAACGGGCACCAGCGCTTCCGGAATGAGCTTGGTCGGATCCAGCAGATCGAAGTCAAAATTGAACTCGTTTTCCTCCGGAATTAACTGCAGGCCGAGCTCGAATTCCGGATAATCGCCAGCCTCGATGGCTTCCCACAGATCGCGGCGATGGAAGTCCGGATCGCGGCCTGTTAATTTCTGCGCCTCATCCCATACCAGTGATGCTTTACCGGCCACCGGCTTCCAGTGGAAGCGCACAAAGGTAGCCTTCCCTTCGGCGTTAATCAGGCGGAAGGTATGAATACCGAAACCTTCCATCGTGCGATAGCTGCGCGGCAGGCCGCGGTCGGACATCGCCCACATGACGTTATGCAGCGTTTCCGGCTGTAGCGAAACATAATCCCAGAAGGTGTCATGGGCGCTTTGTCCCTGCGGGATTGCCCAGTGCGGTTCGGGTTTCACCGCATGGACAAAGTCAGGAAATTTAATCGCATCCTGGATAAAGAAAATTGGCGTGTTGTTGCCCACCAGGTCGAAAATGCCCTCTTCGGTATAGAATTTGGTGGCGAAGCCGCGGATATCGCGCACGGTATCGGCTGAACCCGCGCCGCCCTGAACGGTGGAGAAGCGGACAAAAACGGGGGTGATTTTTTCCGGCGCGGACAGAAAATCGGCTTTGGTAATCTCTTTCAGGCTTTTGTAAGGCTGGAAATAGCCGTGTGCGGCGGAACCGCGAGCATGAACGATACGCTCGGGAATGCGTTCATGGTCAAAGTGGGTAATTTTCTCACGTAAGATAAAATCTTCCAGCAACGTTGGCCCGCGGTTGCCGGCGCGCAACGAGTTTTGATCGTCGGCGATGCGTACCCCCTGATTGGTGGTCAGCGGAAAGTTTTCACCACCTTTACGCTGCGGCTCGAGGGTATCTAATTTTATGCTGTGAGTATCCGGCGCTTTCAGGCTACCCGGCGCCGTCGGCTCCTCCCCGGGCGCGGTTGGCTGGGGGGTAGGGCGCCACTCGCGGTCTTCCGGCGCCAGTGAATCGAGGCCCGGTTTTGCTTCATCACTATCATGTACCGGAGCCTGTCGGCTGTGTGGGTCGTGGTGCTTATCTGACATCTGCTCGTCTCCTGCTTTCATTGCTAAAAGTGGTCGTTGCTAAACCAAAACCCTTCTAACTATAGAACATTGTGCTGAGGATGCTGCTCAGGCAGGAATAGAGTTATCCTAAAATGCGCATCGTGCCAGGAGGGGCGACGAAAAGGGGGGCAATCGGCTATGATAGGGGTTTATGTTCCCGCTTTGCTTAGTGAATCCATCTGTTATGAAATCATTGCGCCAACAAAATCGCCCTATCATTAGCTACGTGCCGCGCGTCGAGCCTGCGCCGCCGGATCATGCCGTTAAAATGGACCATTTTCGCGATGTCTGGATATTGCGGGGCAAATATGTCGCCTTTGTACTGATGGGCGAGCGTTTCCGCCGCTCGCCGGCGTTCACCGTGCCGGAATCGGCGCAGCGCTGGGCTAATCAGATTCGCCAGGAAGGTGAAATAGAGGCATGACCTCATAGGAAAATAAAAAAGCCGCTGAAATTCAGCGGCTTTTTTGTGGCTGTTAACGTTAGCGATGCGCCAGTTCGGCGTCTTCTTCGCTATCGAGGATGGCTTTATCCGTCTGGCGCAGCCACTGACTGGTCAGCGTGCCGGCGGTCATTGAACCGTTAACGTTGAGGGCTGTACGGCCCATATCAATCAGTGGCTCGACGGAAATCAGCAGTGCGACCAGCGTGACCGGCAGACCCATCGCCGGCAGCACGATCAAGGCCGCGAAGGTGGCGCCGCCGCCAACGCCGGCTACGCCCGCGGAGCTCACGGTGACGATACCCACGAGGGTGGCAATCCACATTGGATCCAACGGGTTGATGCCAACGGTCGGGGCTACCATTACCGCCAGCATTGCCGGATAGATACCGGCGCAGCCGTTCTGACCAATCGTCGCGCCGAATGAGGCGGAGAAGCTGGCAATGGATTCCGGTACGCCCAGACGGCGCGTCTGCGCTTCCACGTTCAGCGGAATAGAAGCCGCGCTGGAACGGCTGGTAAAGGCGAAGGTAATCACCGGCCAGACTTTACGGAAATACTTCAGCGGACTGACGCCATTGACGGCTAACAGCAGACCGTGCACCACAAACATGATGCCCAGCGCGATGTAAGAAGCCACTACGAAACCGCCGAGCTTGATGATGTCGTGCAGGTTGGAGCCGGCAACCACTTTGGTCATCAGCGCCAGCACGCCGTATGGGGTCAGCTGCATCACCAGACGCACCAGCTTCATCACCCAGCCCTGCAGCGTGTCGATGGCGGTCAGGACGCGTTGGCCTTTCTCCACATCGTCTTTCAGCAGCTTCAGCGCCGCGACGCCAAGGAACGCCGAGAAGATAACGATACTGATGATCGAGGTCGGGTTCGCGCCGGTCAGATCGGCAAACGGGTTTTTCGGCACAAACGACAGGATCAGCTGCGGAACGCTCAGATCTGATACTTTACCGACATAGTTGCTCTGGATGGCGTTCAGACGGGCGGTTTCCGCGCTGCCCTGCACCAGGCCTTCAGCGGTGAGGCCAAACAGGTTGGTCACCAGTACGCCGACCAGCGCGGCGATAAGGGTGGTGAACAACAGCGTACCGATGCTCAGGAAACTGATTTTACCCAGCTGAGAGGCATTGTGCAGGCGCGCCACCGCGCTCAAAATGGAGGCGAAGACCAGCGGCATAACGATCATCTGCAGCAGTTGCACATAGCCGTTACCGACGATATTGAACCACTGAATAGAATCTTTCAGAACCTGGCTGTCGGAGCCGTAAACCAGCTGCAGGCCGAGACCAAAGATAACGCCGATAACGAGACCGACCAGTACTTTTTTAGCGAGGCTCCACTGTTTGTGGCGGGTTTGAGCCAGCGCAAACAGTAAAACCGCGAACACGACAACGTTCGCTATTAATGGAAAATTCATCCCCGTTCTCCTGATATCTTGTTACCTGGGTTGGTCTGAAACCAACTCTTATGGCGCCAAGAGTAGCAGAAGGCCTTATGGCTTTCTTATACTCAAATGGAATGGGTTATAACCAAAAAAACATTTGGCGTATTTATCGTTCAGCCTGATGGTTAATAAAGCGATTAAAGGTTATTTGCAGCGAATTAATCATATTGGATGACCAGCGCACGGCGCTATTTTCGGCCATGCTTTGCGGCATCCAGACGGCGTAAATGAACAGCGCCATGCACAGCGCGCGCTCGAGCTGATTGCCTTTGCGCGGCGCGAGGATCGGTAGGCGGAACCGCCAGCGGCAGGGCCACAGCAGCGGTACGCCGGCCGGGGTGAGCATATCGGCGAGTATATGACTGAGGTAGCCGAGTACTAAACCCTGCAGCGCATCGGCCGGGATAATCCAGCTCTCCGGCACTTTAAGATAGAACAGCGCCAGCGCGCCGAATACCGCCAGCAGGCTGTGGGTAAAACCGCGATGGCCGAAGGCGCGGGCTACCGGTTTGGAAACCCAGCTTAAACGTTGGCCGAGGAAAGATTTCGGATGGTCGATATCGGGCAGCAGGCAGGTCAGCACGGCGGAAGGAACGATATGCCACCAGTCCCCCTGCGCCAGCACGGGGGTTAATTCTGCATTTTTTGCAAATACCGCACAGGCGATAGAAAAGAAGAGGTGGCCTTCCGCCGTCATGATAAAAACCCTAAACTGTCAATTCATACAGTATAGGGTTTTTATACAGTATACGGAAGAGGTGACGGTGTAACTCTTTGTCACAAGGTTGACACATTTTGACGACGCCAATGTCAGCGCAAGCCGCTTAGCCGCGCAGGTCTGCTACCGTCAGCTGCTGCAGAGACGTCAGTTTCACATCGGCCAGTACAAAACGCGGATCGCGGCTGTTTTCTGCTTCCGGAACCACAATTGAGCGCATTCGCGCCGCTTTGCTGGCGATCATGCCGTTAACAGAATCCTCCAGCGCCACGCAAGACATCGGTGCGATGCCAAGCTTAGCGGCGCAATCGAGATAGACCTGGGGGTGAGGTTTGCTGTATGGCAGATGTTCGGCGGAAGCCAGCGCGTCAAACTGGTCGCGTAGTTCAAACATTTCCAGCACTTTTTCCAGCATATGCAGCGGCGACGCCGAAGCGAGACCGATTTTTAGTCCCTGGGCTTTACACAGCGCCACGGCTTCACGCACGCCGGGCAGCAACGGCCGTGACTCCTCGACCAGTTGAATGGCGCGGCGGATAATGCTGGCGGTTACCTCTGCGCGGTCCGGGCCTCGCCAGGGCTGTTGCGCAAACCACAAATCGACCACCAGGTCGATGCGCAGCCCCAGCAGGTCCGGCAATTCATCACGGCGGCTAATATCCACTCCGAGGCTGTCCAGTACCTCCAGCTCTGCGCGGTCCCATAGCGGCTCTGAATCGATAAGCAGGCCATCCATATCGAAAATAGCGGCAAGAATCTGGCGCTTCGCTGACATAAGTTCCTCTCCATTGGCGTAAGTAGATAACGAAATTGTCCATATGGTATATCATACCGCGCTGAAGCAGGCGAAATTCGCTGACGAAGATAGACTTATACCTGACTCTATGGCGGCATGGAGAGTCTGGCGTTTTAAACAAGGGGAACTCATGACGTATCAACAAGCTGGACGCATTGCGGTCATTAAACGCATTTTGGGATGGGTCATCTTCATTCCAGCCGTGCTGTCTACGCTGATTTCCGTACTGAAATTTATGTACGAGCATAGCGAAAAGAAACCGGGTATTGATGCGGTGATGATGGATTTCGCCCACCTGATGATTGAGATGGTGCGTTTTAATACGCCGTTCCTGAATTTCTTCTGGTACAACTCGCCGCTGCCGGAGTTCAAACATGCGTTGAACATCGGTTTCTGGATTATCTACGCGCTGGTGTTTGTTGGCATGGCGTTGCAGGCTTCCGGCGCGCGGATGGGCCGCCAGGCGAAGTTTCTACGCGAAGGGGTGGAAGATCAGTTGATTCTGGAACAGGCTAAAGGAGCGGAAGGTCTGTCTCGTGAACAGCTTGCCGAACGTATTGTCGTACCGCGTCATACCATCCTGAAGCAGTATTTTACGCTTTACGTGCTGCCGATTGTGGTGATTGTGATTGGCTATGTTTTCTTCTCATTGCTTGGATTCCTGTAAATAGACAAACGGCCCGGGTAACCGGGCCATTTATCATTCGGCAGGAAGCGCTCGCGGCTTGCCTTCATTGTCTACCGCCACATAAATAAACAGGGCTTCCGTTGCCTTATAACGCTGGCCCAGCGGTTCCGTCGATACTTTTTTCACCCATACCTCAATATTAATGGTGATTGAGGTGTTACCGCGTTTTACGCAGCGGGCATAGCAGCACACGACATCGCCAACGGCGACCGGGCGTAAAAAAGTCATACCATCAACACGGACGGTCACAACGCGGCCGCGGGCAATCTCTTTGGCCATAATCGCGCCGCCGATATCCATCTGCGACATCAACCAGCCGCCAAAAATATCGCCGTTCGCGTTGGTATCCGCCGGCATGGCCAGGGTGCGTAAAACCAATTCGCCCTTCGGGGCGAGATCTGTTGTTGTCATTCTATACTCTGTACTAGTCAAAGAAGATCAGGCGCGATGCTACTATGAAAACGGCGCAGAGAGAATAGGGGAATACGCCCGTCGGTACGGGCGTCGGCTATTTAGAAACTTAGGGTGACGCCGGCGTAATAGGCGCGCCCCGGCTCGTTGTAGGTTGAAGCGCCGGCATTCTCGCGATAAATCTGCTTATCAAACAGGTTACTGATACCAGCGTTCAGGCGGATATCTTTCATCAACTGATAGTTGCCGCCGATCCCCACTATCGAATAAGCGCCGACTTCATTGGTGGCGAGAACCCCGGTCTCGTTGCGAATTTCCGCGTACTGACGCGGCTTTTGACGACCATACATCGTCCAGTTTATGTTAGCCGACAGTTTGCTGTTTACCTGCCAGTCAAGCATGGTATTGATAGTATATTTCGGGATCACCGACAGCGGATTGCCGGTATCTTTACTTTCCGATTTAATCATCCAGGTCGCGTTGGTGCGCCAGTTCAGGGTGTCGGTAATCAATGGGATCAGCACAGTCCCTTCCAGTCCTTCCACTACGGCTTTACCGCCGTTCTGCCACTGTAGAATGTTGTTGCCGCTGGAAGTGTAGCCGAGCACCTCGGTGCCGGAGACGATTTTGTTTTTGTAATCATTACGGAACCAGGTGATCCCGGCGTTATAGCCGCCGGCGTTGAATTCCAGCCCAAGCTCTTTATTGATGCTGATTTCCGGATCCAGATCCGGGTTGCCGAGCAGATAGCAACTGCCTGTTGCAATGGCGTTCGGGCATCCGTTGCCGCGGGTGGAGAGCAGATAACCTTCGCTGGATTGATATAAATTCGGTGCTTTAAATACCCGTGCGATACCGGCTTTGACTTTAAACCACTCACCTAATGCCTGCGAAAGGTTGAGGCTTGGGCTCCAGTTACTGCCGAACTGGTTGTGGTAATCGAAACGCAGGCCGGGAATGATGTTAGTTCCCGGCGTGGCTTCGATATTATCTTCCAGGTAGATCCCGGTTAACGTAGCGCTGTTTTTGCTACTACGATCGGCGGCGTTGCCGCTGGTGCCGGCGATGGTTTCACCGCTCACGTCTGTGGCCTGCATTGACGCCGGGTCGTTAAGTTCGTCGCGGTTCCACTCCATGCCAAGCGTCAATGTCTGATCTGCCAACCAATAGAAAGGAATGTTTAACTCGCCTGTGGAGCGCCATGATTCCAGACGGCTGGTGGCGTATTCATCGCTATTGATCATCCCCTCGACGCGGCCGGTTGATCCTTCCTGCAGGCGGGTATTATTGGTTTTTTCATAATAAACGCCGGCTTTTGACTGTCCCCAATCCCAAATTCCGTTATAGGTTAGCCCCCACGACTGGCGATACAGGCGGTTGGTCTCATGGCCGTAGAGTGAATCAACCAGGCCATTGGGGCTAAGGTTGCCGTTACTGTACTGGGTATCGCCGGCATAAATATTGCCCTGGCGGCTGTAGGCATAGTTGAAATCGAGGATCTGTTGTGGGGTCATTTTCCACGACAGCAGGGCGTTAATATCTTTATTACGCACGCCTTCGCGACCGGCGGCGTATGAGCCATTCTGCGCATGGTTGATATCCCAGGCGTCAGCATCGGTTTTATTGATGTTGCCGTACAAACGCATGGTGAGGGCATCGCCTGCCAGCGGCCCGCTGAGGTTAAAGTTGGCCCGGTTGGTGGCGCCTTCTTTGTTATTCTCCGGTTGATTGGTGAAGAACGACAGTGAGCCGTGCCAGTCGTTGGTTGGTCGTTTGGTAATGATATTCACCACGCCGCCGGCCGCGCCGGACCCATAGCGGGCCGCAGCGGGTCCGCGCAGGACTTCAATTCGTTCAACCATTTCAGCGGGTACCCAATTACTATCACCGCGGGTATCGCGTTCACCGCGCCAGCTGTAACGTACCGAATTTCGTGAGGTAACCGGTACGCCATCGATCAAAATCAGCGTGTTTTCGGGGCCCATCCCGCGAATGTCGATTTGACGGTTGTTACCGCGGCTACCGCTGGCGCTGTTGCCGGTCAGATTCACGCCGGGCATCTTACGGATGATTTCTGACAGGTCATTCACCGGCGGCTCTTTGGCAATATCGTCGGCAGTGATAATCGAAACGCCGGGCTGTTGTTTTAACGCTTCTTCGGCGGTGCTGTAGACCACCATGGTTTCAGTATCCTGTTCGGCTTCTTCGGCCAAACTCTCCGCTGAAAAGAAGCTGGCGATAATGAAGGTAAGGGGAGCGAGGGGGAATGCGGTGTTCGTTCTCATTGTAAATATCCGTATCAAAATAAAACAAGAACGTGAATATTAATAATAATCATTATCATTACAATCAGGCGAGACGAAACTTCATCAAATCCTCACAATTGGCGCAATTTTTCCTGTTTGATGAAGAAAGCGTGAAGGCGAGCCGTTGGGGAATGGCGTAATAAGAGGTGGCTTACCCACTCTTTCGGAAGTTAAATTTGAACTGAACGGGATAGGAGGTAGAGAAAAGAAATGAAAAGCACAAGGGAGGCGGTACGCGCCGGCCAGCGCGTACCGTTAAGAGGTATTAGTGCTTATCGTCCTGCGGCATGTGGCGGTAGATATAGACGCCGCTCAATAGGGTAAAGACCAGGGTCAATGCCGTTAAACCGAAGACTTTGAAGTTGACCCAGATATTCTGCGGCAGCCAGAACGCGATGTAGATATTGGCCAGCCCGCAGAGAATAAAGAACAGCGCCCAGGCCAGATTCAGCCGTGACCACACCTGCTGCGGCAGCGTCAGCTCTTTGCCAAGCATGCGTTGGATAAGCGGTTTTTTCATTACCCACTGGCTGAACAGCAGGGCGCCAGCAAACAGGGCGTAGATGACGGTCACTTTCCACTTAATGAATTCATCGTTGTGGAAGAAGATAGTCAGACCGCCGAAGACGGCGACCAGCACAAAAGTGATCAGCGCCATCTTTTCAACTTTACGATAGCGCACCCAGCTATAAATGAGGACCACCGCGGTGGCGACGATCAGCGCGGTGGTTGCGGCGTAGATATCGTAAATCTTATAAAAAGCGAAGAAGACTACGAGCGGTAAAAAATCGAGAAACTGCTTCATACATCAATTCCGTCGTTCAGGAAGGGCCGGAATACCCGGCCCAGATTAAAGTTAGTTGCGAATAAGCATATACAAGCGGAACAAATAGATCAGCAACAGCGCAGAGAACAGATTGCTGATGGTATTAATGACCACGGCGGCGACGTTTGGCGACAGCGTTGCGAAGCTTGAAGCAAGCAGCAGCAGCGCCGTTTTTGCCAGCAGCCAGCCGAGTACCGCTGGCGCCACCAGACGCATATTAGCCCACGCCAGACGCATACTGCCGCGCATTGCGCTAAAGATGCCGATTTTATCCTGCACCAGCATCACCGGCGCGAACGCCAGGACAATCGCCAGCAGCACGCCCGGCACCAGCACCAGCATCATCCCCATCTGTACCACGAAGGTGGTGAACAGGATAAGCAGCAACAGCTTCGGCAGAACCGGCGCCGCGGCGCCGATCGCCCGCAGCGCGCTGACGCGATGCCCGGCGGAGATCAGCTGGATCAGCAACAGTACGCCGCCGACGAGGATGGCATTCCCCACCAGCCCCGAGAAGGTTGAGGCAGCCGACGCGCGCAGCAAGATCTGCTGCTGTTCCGGCGTCATGTTCTGCACCAGCTCAAACAAGCCGGCGCTGCCCGCCAGGTTATCGCCCTCGCTGAGGATCGATAACTGCTCGTCACTGGGCGAAAAGGCATGGCCAATGACTACCGTGATGAACGCGCATAACAACGCAATCAGCAGAATAGTAACGAACTGATTACGAAAAAAATTCCCCGTGTCACGGTAGACGGACTTCGCCGTGATAGACATGCATTCTCCTTGAGTCTTGCAGGTGTTTTAACTAGCCGGGGATTGTACCGCAAAACGTGGTTGGGTAGCAGTCTCTGCCGCTGTCACGGTAAGTATATCTTTGTAAAGAGTTCCCAGCGGCGGCAGGCCGTAGCGGGCACGGGCGCGATCGCACGCTTCGTTGAGTTCGCCGCCTTCGCCTGACATAGCAAACTCGCGGCAGGGGGAAGGCCGCTGATGATAGATGGTGCAGTGTACCGATTCGCCGATTTCGCCGCTTAAGGCTGTGCAGCGGCTTTGTCGCTGATTGGTGCCGCTCATGCAGCGCAGAAAAGGGGTAAGGGGTTCGGTGAGCTGCGTAGGTACCACGCCGCCGGCGTCGTCGGCTTCAGCCCAATAGAAGGAGACTCGAAAATACGCACAACAGGCACCGCACGTCATGCACGGGTTGATTTCACTCATAATTACACCTGAAAAAAACGCATCAACACAAATTGTCGGCAATTAAATTAGCTATCCGCACGATCGGCGACAAGAGGGGGACGCAAAAATTTTTCTCACGGGTAAAAATTGATGTAAGGACAAATCAGAACGTTACTGAGTGCTGCAAAAATTAATCTGGATCAATAAATGTTAAATCTAATGGCCTGGTGTGATCTAAAACAGATCAAAACTAACTCATTGTAGGTATATTTGCTGCCGCTGATAAAAACCATAATGGGGACATGGATATGAAGAAAATTGCAGCGGCGGCATTGATCTTAGGTACGCTTTCTGGTGGTAGCGCCTGGGCGCATGAAGCGGGGGAGTTTTTTATTCGCGCGGGTTCGGCGACGGTTCGCCCGACTGAGGGTTCTGACAACGTACTGGGTAGTCTCGGCGGTTTTAACGTCAGTAATAACACCCAGTTAGGTTTAACCTTTACCTATATGGCGACCGACAATATCGGTATCGAACTGCTGGCGGCAACGCCGTTCCGCCACAAGGTCGGTACCGGGCCGACCGGCACCATCGCCACCGTACACCAGTTGCCGCCGACGCTGATGGCGCAGTGGTACTTTGGCGATGCGCAAAGCAAAGTGCGCCCGTATGTCGGCGCCGGTATTAACTATACAACCTTCTTTAACAATGATTTCAACGATACCGGTAAGGACGCCGGGCTTTCCGACCTGAGCCTGAAGGATTCATGGGGCGCGGCAGGACAGGTTGGCCTGGATTATCTGATTGACCGCAATTGGCTGCTGAACATGTCAGTGTGGTACATGGATATCGACACCGACGTGAAATTTAAAGCTAACGGAGAGAATCAGACCGTCAGTACCCGTCTGGACCCGTGGGTGTTTATGTTCTCTGCCGGTTATCGGTTCTAATGGTTTAAAAAAACTGGCCGTTCGCGGCCAGTTTTATCCTCTTCAGACCAACCGATGGGCGTGCAGTTTGGCGCTTTCCATAATGCTATCCATTATCACCTGCACGCGATGCGGCAACACGCCTCGTTGACGATAAATCAACCACGCCTGCATATTCACGCCGCGTTCTCGTGGCAGACAGGGCTGTAGCGTACCCGCTTCTAATTCCGCCGCGACGGAGTAAAAAGGGGCATATACGATGCCCAGGCCCTGCTTGGCAAGCTCGATAGCCGGCAAAATGTTATCGCATACGCTGGAACCGTTGACCTCTACCTGAATACTCTCACCCGCGGCGTTATAGCAATGCCAACTGTTGCGGATCCCGCCCAACGTACGCAAAGTGATGCAGCGGTGCTGCGCAAGCTCATCAACATCGTGCAGGGGCGACTGCACAATATAATCCGCGCAGGCAAACAGCCCCATGCGAAAGCGAGTGAGTGGCCTTGCGATCAGGCTTTCGTCCTGCGGTTGGAAAAAGCTAATCAGCAGATCGCAATCGCTATCAAAAAGCGTCCCGTGTTTCTGTTCGCGCTCGTCGGGATTGCGGGTGAGAATATTGACGGTTAATTCCGGCGCCGAACGTAGCACCGGCGGCAAAAGGTATCGGGCAAGGAAAGCCTGAATGCCGATCGGCGCGCCGAGCGTCACCATGCCGTTGAGGCTGCGTTTCCAGGTACCGGACATATCAAGCAGATCATTATGCTTATCCAGCAGAATATCCGCCCGGCGCAGGAACTGCTCGCCAAACTCGCTCAGGATTAACGCCCGTGGATGGCGGATAAAGATCTCCAGCCCCAGGCGCCGTTCCAGCGCATTCAGCGCCCGCGACACATTCGACTGCGGCATGTCCAGTAGTTGGGCGGCTTTGCTCACGCTTGCCGTTTCGGCAATCATGCGAACGATGCGGAGTTCGTCAATGCGCAGGTCTTTTTCTTTCACAAGGTTGGTTCTTTTGGTTTGCTATATCAAAAATGATATACATCTTTGCCGTCATTGTCATATGACTTCTGGCGAGTAGCTGGGTATTATTTGCGTGGATTATTTATTACAGCCGAAAAATATAGAGAAATAATTCGATGAAAATAACAACAATGGCTGCGTTATCTGCAATGTTGCTGCTGGCGGCGTGCGCTTCCAGCGTAACCGAAAAAGAAAAACATATTGAATATGACGATATTATCAAGGGACTATCGGTTTCGGCGGAAGAGATATTATACCGGAAAGATAAAAGTACTGATTTTTACCGTTATCAATATTTGGTCTATCAGTCGGAAAATGATTATTCCCGGCACAGCCGCACTATTACAGTGAGTGGCATTGCTAATTATAAAACAGCGTAGTTAGTACGGTTTACCTTTTTTATTACCAGGTGTTATTATGTTTCTCGACTACTTCGCCTTAGGCGTGTTAATTGCCGTGTTTTTAATTTTATTTTACGGCATTATTATTATTCATGATATTCCCTATTTATTGGCCAAGAAACGCCAGCATCCTCACCAGGATGCAATTCATGTCGCCGGCTGGGTGAGCCTGTTCACCCTACATGCGATTTGGCCGCTGTTGTGGATCTGGGCGACACTGTATCGCCCCGAGCGCGGGTGGGGAATGGCGCATAAATTCGAAGATAACGCCGAAATGCATCAGCGAATCAGGCAACTTGAAAGCGAGCTCAAGCGTCTGCAGGAACAACAGATAACTGTTACGACAAACTCGTCAAATAAACGCTGAGGCCAATGTATGGATTTACTCATTATTCTGAGCTATGTGGCATTGGCCTATGGCGTATTTAAAATTTTCCGTATCCCGGTTAATAAATGGACGGTGCCAACGGCAGTCCTTGGCGGCGTGTTTATTGTCGGCGCGCTAATTCTGACCATGAATTATAATCACCCGTATACCGACCGCGCGCAAAAAATAGCATTGTCGATTCCGATTGTGCCGCAGGTGTCGGGGGCCATCGTAGAAGTTACCGATAAAACGAATGTGTTATTACGCAAAGGCGAGGTGCTGTTTCGTCTTGATGATAGCCGTTATCGTGCGCGACTGAATAAACTGGAGGCGGATCTTAGTGCCGCCGAAGCGGATATCAGAACCCGGAAAGCGGCATTAAGTGAAGCCGCCGCCAACGTCCAGCAGATGACGGCGGAATATGAACGCGCCCGTCAGGATTATCAGCGCTATGCGAAAGGCGCGTCGATGCCGGTAAATCCTTTTTCCGAGCAGGATGTGAATCACGCCGAGCAGCAATATCAAGCGCAATCTGCGGCCCTGCGGGCGGCTAAAGCCCAGTATCAACAGCAGTTCGAAAGACTTTCGGCGCGTTTCAATGGCGAGGATGCGCAAATCGCCAGCCTGAAATCGCAGATTGCCGAGGCGCGTTATGACCTTGAACAGACGGTATTCCGCGCGCCCAGCGATGGTTATGTCACTCAGGTGCTGGCGCGTCCGGGAACCACGGCAGTTCGTCTGCCGTTCAAACCGGTGATGATTTTTATTCCGCAGCAGAAACGCCAGGTGGTGGCGGTATTTCGCCAGAACGCCATCCTGCGCCTGGAGCAGGGGGACGAGGCAGAGGTTGTGTTTAATGGCTTACCGGGGCAGGTGTATGCCGGCAAGGTCACAAAGGTACTGCCAACCATTCCCGACGGCAGTTACCAGGCGAGCGGCGCATTACAGGGTTTAAGCGCCACGCCTGGTCGGGAAGGGGTTTATGTGATGATTGACCTGGCGGCGAGCCGCGATCTTGCCCATTTACCGGATGGGGTCAGTGCCCAGGCGGCGGTGTATACCGACCATTTTGCCCACGTGTCGGTGATGCGTAAGGTGCTGTTACGGATGACCAGCTGGTTGCATTATCTGTATCTCGACCACTAAAAGCTGAAGTTGAATCAAAAAAAAGCCCGCGATAAACGCGGGCAAAAATACTGGAAGCAATGTGAGCAATGTCGTACCGAATACCTGAGTTGTTCACTCAACTATTCGGTAATGAGAAAGATAATATTTCTCATTTAAGATATCAACCCCAGAGTTTGTGCGGAGGCGCATTTTTTTAATCAAGGGTGAAAACCGTGCGTTTCTGGCTGTTATCACGCGGCCATGCCGCAGCGACATCGCGGAGCGGTAGCGGCGTGGTGGCGATGGTAAAATGACCGGGAACCGCCGCCTGCAGCATCTCCCCGGTTGCCGCCAGCAGTTGTGGCATGCTCAGGCTGCCGATGCCGCTACCCATGAGCTGTAGCGGCGCGGCGCGAAGCACCGCGCCATTTAATCTGATATCCGCTCCGGCAAGAGAACCCACCTGCACATAACGTACCGGCTTATCGCCGGGGGTATATTTCGCCAGTATAGGCAGCAGCAACTCTGCGCTGCGGCCCCACAAATAATCCACAACCACATCGATTTGCCCGGCGCTGGCGGTGGCAAACTGCGCATTTAGCGTCTGCTCATCGGCCGTTAAGTTAATGCATTCATCGGCTGCGAGGGCGGTCAGCGCTTGCGCATTGCGCCCGGTGGCAATGATTTTTTTCGCACCGAGGTAGCGGGCAATCTGCACCGCCAGCTGCCCGGCGCTGCCGGTGGCGCCGTTAATCAGTACCGTTTCGCCGGCCTGAAACTGCGCCCGTTTGACAAGCGCAGCCCAGGCAGACATGCCCGGATTGGCCATGGCCGCGGCGCTGATGTCATCAAGTGCATCCGGCAGCGGCAGGCAATTCTGCAGCGCGACCGGCGCGCGTTGCGCCATACTGCCGAACGGCGCGCTGGGGAAAGCAAAAGAGACGCGCTGGCCGTCAGAGGTCATACCGACGCCATCGATACCGACGACAAACGGCAGCGTGCCGTCAAAACTATAATGACGTCCCGATGCCCGGCCCTTAACTACGTGGCTAATGGCGGCGGCGCGAACGTCGATCAGCGTGTGTCCGGCTGCAGGCTGCGGTTCGCTAAAATCGGCCCATATCGGGCCTTCGCTAAGATCAAATACCACGGCGGCTTTCATAACATTATCCCCTGATGATAATTATGTGTAATATGCACATATTCTTCAGGAGCACTATACGCGGTTAACTAATATATGCAAGATGCACATAATAATTACGACATCACCGACTTTCACGGCGCGCTGTTAGATATCATCAGCGTGATGAATCAACCGCTGCGCGATGAGCAGATATTACAGGCGGCAGGGGTACAGCTTGAACAGATGCTCTTCCCACTACTGGTGGCGGTAGGGCGCTATGGCCCGGTGGGGGTAGTTGAGCTGGCGGATCATTTAGGCCGCGATTACACCACCGTCAGCCGGCAGGTGAAAAAGCTCGAGGCTCAGGGCCTTGCCTGCAAGCAGGCCAATGCCAAAGACCGGCGGATTAGCGAGGTGACGCTTAGCGAAAAGGGGCAGCGGATGATCGACGCTATTGCCGTTGCGCGGCGGCGGTTAATGAATCAGGTGCTGGCTGGATGGTCAGAAGATGAGGTGCTGGCGCTGTTTCGCTTAACGCGAAAATACGCCAACAGCCTGCAGCGGAAATAGCCGCCCGGCGTGAGGCCGGGCGACAAAGGGTCAGGCGGTTTTGGTCGCTGCTTTCAAACTGCGCACGAAGGTTTTTAGCTCTGCGAGCATGTTCTGCGGCTGCTCAAGATTGCGCTCGATAATCTTGACGATGGCCGAGCCGGATATTGCCCCGGCGGCACCGGCGTCAATGGCGGCGGAAACCTGCTCCGGCGCCGAGATGCCAAAGCCCTGCAGCGGCGGCGCGGCGTTATATTCCGCCAGTTTTTCAATCAGATGATGTAGCGGCAGCGCGGCGCGGTTTTCCGCGCCTGTCACGCCAGCGCGCGATAGCAGGTAGGTATAGCCGCGGCCATAGGAGGCAATCTGGCGCAGTAAATCGTCATCGGCATTTGGCGGGCAGATGAAAATCGGCGCAATGTTATGACGCAGGGCGGCCTGGCGGAACGGGGCGGACTCTTCGACCGGCACGTCGGCGACCAGCACGGAATCCACGCCGACACGCGCGCATTCGGCGTAGAACTCATCAATCCCCGGGCTGAACACCAGGTTCGCGTACATCAAAAGGCCGATTGGGATTGTCGGATGCTTGTGGCGGATCGCCGCCAGCATTTCGAAGCACTGCGCCGGGGTGACGCCGGCGGCAAAAGCGCGCAATGTGGCACCCTGAATCGTCGGGCCGTCGGCCAGCGGGTCGGAGAAGGGGATCCCCAATTCCAGCGCATCGGCGCCGGCTTCAATCAGCGCATCGATGATTTTCAGCGACTGTTCCGGCCCCGGATCGCCGAGGGTGACGAAGGGAACAAAGGCGCCTTCCTGGCGGTTTTTTAACTGTGCAAATAGCGTCTCGTAACGTTCCATCAGATTTCCCCTCGCGCTTTCAAAATGTCGTGTACGGTGAAGATGTCTTTATCGCCGCGGCCAGACAGGTTAACCACCAGCAACTGCTCTTTATCCGGGTTCTCGCGCATCATCTTCAGCGCGTGCGCCAGAGCGTGGGACGACTCCAGCGCCGGGATAATGCCTTCATGGCGGGAGAGCGCTTTAAAGGCATCCAGCGCTTCGTTGTCGGTAATTGACACATACTCGGCGCGCCCGGTGCTGTTAAGGAACGCATGCTGCGGACCCACTGACGGGAAATCCAGCCCGGCGGAGATAGAATAAGATTCTTCGATCTGCCCGTCGGAAGTTTGCATCATCGGCGACTTCATGCCGAAGTAAATGCCGACGCGACCGTGCTTCAGCGGCGCGCCGTGCTCGCCGGTTTCGATACCGTGGCCGGCAGGCTCGACGCCAATCAGGCCAACGCGGGATTCATCAATGAAATCAGCGAACATGCCGATGGCGTTAGAACCACCGCCAACGCAGGCGATCACCGCGTCCGGCAGGCGTCCTTCTTTCTCAAGGATCTGCGCTTTGGTTTCTTCGCCGATCATGCGCTGGAATTCACGCACGATAGTCGGGAATGGATGCGGGCCAGCGGCAGTGCCGAGCATGTAGTGCGCCTTCTCGTAGCTGCCGGACCAGTCGCGCAGCGCTTCGTTACAGGCATCTTTCAGGGTGGCGGAACCGCTGTGCACTGGAATGACCTCCGCACCCATCAGGCGCATGCGGAAGACGTTCGGCGACTGGCGCTCGACGTCTTTGGCGCCCATATAGATGCGGCATTTCAGACCGAGCAGGGCGCTGGCCAGCGCCGAGGCGACACCGTGTTGGCCGGCGCCGGTTTCGGCGATAATTTCCGTTTTGCCCATACGTTTGGCCAGTAGCGCCTGGCCCAGCACCTGGTTGGTTTTGTGCGCGCCGCCGTGGAGCAGGTCTTCACGCTTGAGGTACAGCGTGGTGCGGGTGCCTTCGGTCAGATTGCGGCATTTGGTCAGCGCCGTCGGACGACCCGCGTAGTTTTTCAGCAGGTCGGTGAATTCAGCCTGAAATTCAGGATCTTTTTGCGCGCTGACGAAAGCTTCTTCCAGCTGGCGCAGGGCGGGCATCAGGATCTGCGGAACGTACATACCGCCGAATTCGCCGAAATACGGGTTCAGTAAAGTGCTCATTATTGCATTGCTCCTTAATATGCGCGCAGCGTCTGGAAAACGGCAGCCACCAGGCTTGCCTCTTTTATTCCCGGCTGCGACTCTACGCCTGAGTTGAAATCGAGTCCGGCACAGCCGCTTTTCGCGGCTTCTACGCAGTTATCGGCGCTGAGGCCGCCTGCCAGCATCACGTTACGTAGGTCCTGGCCCTGCAGCAGCGACCAGTCGAAGCGTTGACCGCTCCCGCCCTGACCGTTGTCAAAGACATATCTGGCCACATGATTGAGGTTACGCGGCGGCAGCGTTTCGCCGACGCTCAGCGCCTTCCAGATTTGGATCTGCTCCGGCAGCGCCGCGCGCAGGGCATCAATCCAGGCCTGGTCTTCGCTTCCATGAAGCTGGACCGCGGCGAGTTTCAATTTGGTCGCGCGGGTGACGACCTCTTCAACGGCTGCATCACGGAACACGCCAACGTAGCTAAGCGGCGCGGCGGCCATTACCGCCTGTGCCTGCTGGTCGTTAACGGCACGCGGCGAACTATCGACGAAAATCAGGCCGCCGTAGATGGCGCCCGCCTCCCAGGCGACTTGCGCATCCTGCGGACGAGTCAGGCCGCAGACCTTGTTCTCACCTAACAGCACGCGCTTCACCGCAGCGCTGAGATCCGGTTGCTCCATCAGCGCCGAGCCAATCAGGAAGCCGTTGGCGAAGTGGCTCAGTTCGCGGACTTCGCCATAGGTATGGATTCCGGATTCGCTGATCACGGTGACATCCGGGCCGAGGCGCGGCGCCAGTTGACGCGTGCGGTTCAGATCAATCGACATATCGCGCAGATCGCGGTTGTTAATGCCGACGACTTTGGCCTTCAGCGCAATCGCGCGCTCCAGCTCTTCTTCATTGCTGACCTCGGTCAGGACGCCCATATTGAGACTGTGGGCGACGGCGGCGAGCTGGCGATATTGATCATCATCGAGCACCGAAAGCATCAGCAGGCAGGCATCGGCCTGGTAGTAACGCGCGAGGTAAATCTGGTAAGGATCAATGGTGAAGTCTTTACACAGAATCGGCTGCGGCGCGACTTTGCTGACGATCGGCAGAAAATCAAAGCTGCCCTGAAAATATTTCTCATCGCACAGTACCGAAATTGCCGAGGCGTAGTGCTTATAAACCCCGGCGATGGTCGCCGGGTCGAAATCTTCACGAATCAGTCCCTTCGACGGCGACGCCTTTTTGCACTCGAGAATAAAAGCGGTGCGGGCGCCGGCCAGCGCATCGTAAAAATGGCGTTCGGACGGCACGATGTCATTCTGAAAACTGGCTAACGGTTGTTGTTGTTTGCGGGCTTCTACCCAAATCGCTTTGTCAGCAACGATTTTTGCTAAAACGGTCTGCATTATTTACCCTCTTGCCGCTAATGCGGTCACTCTGTCATAGGCCGCTCCGCTGTGCAGCACATCCAGCACCTGCTGGGCGTTGGCTTTCAGGTCTTCATGCCCGTGTAAACGCATCAACATGGCGACGTTGGCGGCGACGGCGGCTTCATGAGCGGCTTCACCTTTACCTTGTAGCAAGCGCGTGAGAATGTCACGGTTTTCTTCCGGCGTGCCGCCGGCCAGTTGATCCTGATGATATGGCGTCAGGCCGAAGTCGGCGGCGGTCAGTTGATAGCTTTGGATTTCGCCGTTATTGAGTTCGGCGACCACGGTCGGCGCATGCAACGAGACTTCGTCCATGCCGCCGCTGTGTACCACGGCGGCACGTTGATAACCGAGTACGCGCAAGGTTTCTGCAATCGGCAACACCAGTTCCGGGCTGTAGACGCCAATCAATGCCAGCGGCGGGTGCGCCGGATTGATAAGCGGCCCCAACACGTTAAACAAGGTGCGCGTTTTCAACTGCTGGCGGACCGGCATCGCGTGGCGGAAACCGGTGTGGTATTTCGGCGCGAACAGGAAGCAGACGCCCAGTTCATCCAGCGCGGCGCGCGATTTATCGGCATTCATATCCAGGTTGATGCCAAACGCGGCCAGCAGATCGGACGAGCCAGATTTACTGGAGACGCTGCGGTTACCGTGTTTCGCCACCTTTAAACCGCAGGCGGCGGCGACAAAGGCGCTGGCGGTTGAGATATTGATACTGTTGCTGCCATCGCCGCCGGTACCGACGATATCGGCAAACTGATAATCCGGGCGCGGGAACGGCGCGGCGTTTTCCAGCAGCGCGGTAGCGGCGCCGGCAATTTCCTGTGGTTGTTCGCCGCGCACTTTCATGCTTACCAGCGCGGCGGCCAGCTGTTCCGGCTTCACTTCGCCGCGCACGACGGCGGAAAACAGCACGTGGCTCTCCTGCTGGCTCAGCGTCTCGGCCTGGTACAGTTTTTCCAGAATCGGCTGTACGACATTGGTCTGCTCCAGTTTCTGCAGCGCCCATGCCAGCGTTTGCTCCAGCAGTAGCGCTCCCTGGGTAGTCAGAATCGACTCCGGATGGAACTGGAAGCCGCAGACGCGATCGGCGTCGTGGCGAACCGCCATCACCATACCGTTGAAATTGGCGTTAATGGTGAGCCCGGCCGGAATATTGCTGCCGACCAGTGAATGGTAGCGAGCTACCGGCAGCGGGTTGGCGAGACCGGCGAACATCGCCTGGCCGTCATGCTCAATACTGGAGGCTTTGCCGTGAAGGATTTCTCCCGCCTGGCCGACATAGCCGCCGTAGGCTTCCACGATGGCCTGGTGGCCGAGGCAGATACCGATAATCGGTAACTTGCCGCGCAGGCGGGTCAGCAGCTCGGGCATGCAGCCGGCTTCGCTTGGGGTTCCCGGCCCCGGAGAGAGCATCAGCACCGGATTATCCATGGTGCCGATACGTTCAATCAGCGATTGTGCCGGTACGGTATTACGATAAATAACCACGTTGTGGCCGTTAGCCCGCAGCTGGTCGGCGAGGTTATAGGTAAAGGAGTCGATATTATCGAGCAGCAGGATGTCGGCCATTAGAAAGTCTCCTTCGCGTGGTGGGCCTGAGCAATGGCGCGCAGCACGGCGCGAGCTTTATTACGGGTTTCATCCGCCTCGGATTGCGGAACGGAATCGAGCACGATACCGGCGCCCGCCTGCACGGTAGCAATGCCATCCTCAACGTAGGCTGAGCGGATCACGATGCAGGTATCGAGGTCGCCATGGGCGGTAAAGTAGCCGACCGCGCCGCCGTAGCTACCGCGACGCTTGCCTTCCGCGGCGGCGATTAGCTGCATGGCGCGAACTTTCGGCGCGCCGCTAAGGGTGCCCATATTCATGCAGGCGCGGTAGGCGTGCAGGACATCAAGATCGCGGCGCAGTTCGCCGACCACGCGGGAAACCAGATGCATCACAAAGGAGTAGCGATCGACTTTGGTTAAATCCGCCACGTAGCGGCTACCCGGGGTACAGATGCGGGCCAGATCGTTACGGGCCAGGTCGACCAGCATCAGATGTTCAGAAAGTTCTTTGTGGTCGGTACGCATCTCCAGCTCAATACGGCTATCGAGATCGCGATCCAGCGAACCATCGGCGCGGCGGCCGCGCGGACGGGTGCCGGCAATGGGGTAGATCTCAATCTGGCGGCTGACGGCGTCGTATTTCAGCGAGCTTTCCGGCGATGCGCCGAACAGGGTGAAATCGTTATCCTGCATAAAGAACATATACGGGCTGGGATTGCTCTTTTTCAGCACATCGTACGAGGCCAGCGGCGACGGGCAGGGGAGGGAGAAGCGGCGCGACGGCACGACCTGGAAAATTTCGCCCGCGCGAATGGCGCGCTGCATTTTGCGCACCACGGCGCCGTACTCTTCATCGCTCTGATCGACGTCGCAGCGCATTTCGGCAACCGTTGTCACCGGCAGCGGCGCGGGCGGTTCATTTAACTGCTGGCGAAGCTGGGCGATACGTTGCAGAAGACGCTGTTTCTCATTCTCCAGCGGCGTGAACAGGCTCGCCTGAATGCGGGTGCTTTTGGTCTGGTGATCGATGACCAGCAGCGTCTCCGCCAGGTAGAAACAGTAATCCGGGCAGGCGGTATCGGTATTGAGCGGTGGTAAATCCTCAAAACCGGCCACCAGGTCGTAAGCGAACAGGCCGCCGAAGAACATCGCTTCGCGCTCGGCCTGCGGGACGCTGACCAAATCCTGTAACAGACGAAACGCATCGAACACCGATAACGAACACAGGCGAGCGTCTTCATCCAGCAGGGCGCTAACCGGCGGGAAGGTGAGTACCCGGCTGTTCGGCTGGCGCAGATTCTCAATGCCGGACGGCAATGCGTTATCCAGCAGTTCAAGCAGCGCGGCGCCGTTCGCTGAAAGCGCCTGGACAGTGACGGTATTGCCAAGAGCGGTAATGCGCAGGGCGCTATCGACCAGCAGCAGGCTTTTTAAATCGTCTTTACTATCGATGTCGGCCGATTCCAGCAGCAAGGTTGCCGGACGCGCGCCGCATAATTGATGGAATAACGCCGTCGGGTTTTCGCGATAGATGGCGTCGCTGGTGAGAAGCTCGAGCGCTGGTTTTGATGTTTGCATTATCATTCTCGCCTGTTCTGTTCATTATTTCGTTCAAAAAAAAGCCCGCTCAGTGGCGGGCCCGGTATCTGTTTGCTGAGTGCAAAACGCGATCACGCCGCCCGATTCCAGGAACGACGCCACCAGCTATGAAGAGTAATAATTTGCGCTTTCATCAGAGATACCCGTTGTGTGAACTTGCGTACTAGTTAACTAGTCCATGAAAATAAAGTCAACCCTTGTTTGCAGATTTTCTTTCTCAGTCGTTATCATAATGCGCTTATTTCAGTTCAGGTCCACCAGGAGCCATTTTGAGCGACACTAATTACGCGGTCATTTATGACCTGCACAGCCATACCGTCGCCTCCGATGGGCGATTGACTCCAGAAGAGCTGGTACATCGCGCGCATGAGATGCGGGTGGGGACGCTGGCAATCACCGATCACGATAGCGTGGCGGCCATTCCGGCAGCGCGTGCCGAAATTGCGCGGGCTGAACTGCCGCTCACGCTTATCACCGGGGTAGAAATTTCCACCCTGTGGGAAAATCACGAAATTCATATCGTCGGACTGAATATTGATATCAACCATCCGGCAATGACGCAACTGCTCTGTGAACAGAAAGCGCGGCGCAACCAGCGCGGGCAGATGATTGCCGAACGGTTGGAGAAAGCGCGTATCCCCGGTGCCTGGGAAGGGGCGTTAAAGCTCGCCGATGGCGGCGCGGTCACCCGCGGCCATTTTGCCCGCTTTTTAGTTGAAGCCGGCTTTGCGAGCAATATTGCCGATGTATTCAAAAAATATCTCGCCCGCGGGAAAACCGGATACGTTCCGCCGCAGTGGTGTACAATAAAACAAGCGATTGATGTCATTCATCATTCTGGCGGCAAAGCGGTGATCGCCCATCCGGGGCGTTACGATCTTTCTGCCAAATGGCTGAAACGGCTGTTGGCCCATTTTAGCGAGCAGGGCGGCGACGCGATGGAGGTCGCCCAATGCCAGCAGGCGCCGCATGAGCGCGCGCAGCTGGCGAGCTACGCGCAACAGTTTGGTTTGATGGCGTCGCAGGGTTCGGATTTCCACCAGCCCTGCCCGTGGATTGAACTGGGGCGCAAACTTTGGCTACCCGCTGGCGTGGAAGGGATCTGGCGCAGTTGGGAAGTGGCCGCTGAACAAATTGAGAGGGAAGTATGAGCCAGTTTTTCTATATCCATCCCGATAATCCGCAGGCGCGGTTGATTAATCAGGCGGTGGAAATTGTGCGTAAGGGCGGGGTTATCGTTTATCCAACGGACTCTGGCTATGCCCTGGGTTGCAAAATCGAAGATAAAGGGGCGATGGAGCGGATCTGCCGTATCCGTCAGTTGCCGGATGGCCACAATTTCACCCTGATGTGCCGCGATCTCTCCGAGTTATCGACCTACGCGTTTGTCGATAACGTGGCGTTTCGTCTTATCAAAAACAATACGCCGGGCAACTACACGTTCATTCTTAAGGGAACGAAAGAGGTGCCGCGCCGCCTGTTGCAAGAAAAGCGTAAAACCATTGGGATGCGCGTGCCGGCGAACCCTATCGCCCAGATGCTGCTGGAAACGCTTGGCGAACCGATGCTCTCGACATCCTTGATGCTGCCAGGTAATGAATTCACGGAGTCCGATCCGGAAGAGATTAAAGACCGTCTGGAGAAGGTGGTCGATCTGATTATTCACGGCGGTTATCTCGGCCAGCAGCCGACGACGGTTATCGACCTGACCGAAGACGCGCCGGTGGTGCTTCGTGAAGGCGTCGGTGATATCAAACCCTTCCAGTGATGCTTCTCGCGGGTGGCGTTTCACGCGTCGCCCGCGGCTTAAATTTATTTTAAAATCCTTTCCGCATTGAGTCGCTCCTTTCTTATTTATATTATTAGTCCGCTTACGATATCACTCACTGATATTGCTTCCAGAAAGAAATTCAACATTATGCATAAGCTGACTATTCAACCCTCTGACGCGTTTAAGAGGAAGAAAGTACTGTTAAATTTTTTCATGCTTTCTAGTGTTACCGTTAATATATGCCAAAGCTGACCCCAAATACCTATCCCATCACCCTGGTAAAAAGCGTGCTGGTGGTTTCACTGCTGGCGCTAATACTGATTATTATCAGTTTGACTGGCTTGTTTAACTATCAGTCGCGTCAGGTCAGTAGTGCCATTGATAAAAAAATCATTGGTTCTCAGTATGCGTTTATTCAGCATACACTTGAGGATGCCGTCGATCGCCCACGACAAATAACGAATCTATTTTTACAATATATTCAGGGCGAAAGTAACAACATCGATAAGGATACTTTAGTTCCTGAAATGGTGTATTTGACGGCGCGCGCGTTTAAAACTATGCCCGCCTTCCAGAGCCTGTCGTGGTTTGCGGAAAATGGCTCCAGTATTGCTGTTATTCGTGACAATCATAGTAATCAAATTTATTTACAACGAACCCAGCGTGATAATCATCACTCCCTGGTTAAATACAGCGGTTTAAGCCCGCAGACCAATATTGTCAACGTCAATAACGCGTTTAATGTTGCTGATTTACCGCAGTTTCGCCGCGCTCGCCAGCAAACGCAAGGTTTCTGGCAACGCTCTCTCTCTACCGGCAGTTTGATCATGAGCTGGAACCAGCCAGTGTACGATAAACAAGGCCGCTTCATCGGGGCGATCGCCAGCGGCGCCACACCTGCAGATATGACCGCTTATTTACAGAGTCTCCTGCCGGATAAAAGCTATGCTCTTCTGCTTATCGATGACAACAATCGCATTGTCGCGCGTTCCGGCAACCAACATAAATGGCAGCAGGACCGCCAATTGATAGCAAAGCTTACCTCGGCGCAGCCGTCGCCGACGTCATTTTCCTTGCGTACAGAGGACGAGTCTTTGTTGGCGACCGCCTTTAGCGTGCAGGACCGCCAACATCTGCTGAACTGGAAGGCGGTACTTATCGCGCCACAGCATGCGGAAATGGCGGAAATGAATAAACAGCGTCAACTTGTGACCTTCGCCACGACACTGTTTATTTTTATTCTGATATTGATTCTGATGATGATTATTTCTCATTTCACCGGCGCCTTAAAGGACGTTGCAGATAAAGTGCGTCTGGGGTTAATGCCGTGGAAGAAACCAACTAAACGCGTATTTCCGGAAATAGCCTCGTTGGATGCAGCATTGAGCAACCTGTATGCAATTATTCCAGACACTTTCGAATCTAAACGCCGCAAACTGGAAGAAGATAGCGAAACCGGTTTTTTAACACGTAGCGGTTTACTGCATTGTGAGTCGCTGTACCGTCATCGCAATATGTTGGCGATGGTATACGTTAACAACTACAACTCGGTTAAGAATGTGCTCGGTACGACTCAGGCCCGACAGTTTATTCACCAGTTTACTTTACGCCTTCGCAAAATATTGCCTGAAGGGGCACTATGTTGTCGTGATCGAGAAGACTTGTTCATTATCGCTTTTGATGGCATGTATGCCGAAAAGGATGTCGACTGGTACAGCGCGCTACTTGCTTCTGTTTTTCGTATGTCTGCTTCTGATATGCCCGGCGAATCGCATATATTTACTGGTCATATTGGCATGTTGATTGAATCATTAACCCCAGAGAACATCGGCGAATGTCTGATGAATGTTAGTCTGGCTTTACAGCATGCCCAGATGGAGCGTAGCGGTACGAGTAAACTTTTCACGGCCGCCATGCGTGAAGAGGAAGTGAATAATCTACGTCTGCATCAGGCGTTATGCGACGATCTCCATTCGGAAGGTTTCCATCTCGTTTTGCAGCCGATCGTTTCATTTGAATCGCAGCGGCCTTGTAAAGAAGGTGAATGCCTGATCCGCTGGCAATCAAATGTGTTGGGCTTCGTGCCGCCCGACAAATTTATCGCCCTTGCCGAGCACACCGGCATGATTGTGCCGTTAGGGAAATGGATAATTGAAACCGCCTGTCGTGAACTTGCCGCGTTTATCACGCGCGGCGCGCCGCGTGATTTTAAACTGCACGTCAATATCTCGGCAATTCAGCTTCAGCAACCTGATTTTGCTCAGCATCTGCTGGAATCAATTCACGCTAATGATTTGATGAACAGCAATATTTGTCTTGAAATCACCGAAAGTGTCTTGCTGCATGACACTTGGCGAATTGTCGAAATACTGGCTTATCTACGTCGTCTTGGCGTATGTATAGCGATTGATGATTTTGGTTCCGGTTATTCCAGCCTCTCGTATCTGCATTCGCTGCCATTTGATTGTCTGAAGATTGACCGCGGGTTTGTCAGCAATGTGCTTGATGATAAAAAAAACGAAGCGGTTATCGCCTCGGTGTTAATGTTGGCGCGAAGTTTTTCCGTGCCGCTGGTGGCCGAAGGCGTTGAAACGCGCGAAATGGCAGAAAAACTGCAGGAGATGGGCTGTGATTTGGCCCAGGGATATTATTATTCCCGGCCGAAAACGTTTGATAGTTTTGACGTCGCCAATGGGTTTTTCGTTGTTGAACCGGAATGATGAGATAGACCAACGGCGATAATAACAATGCAAATATTAAAAAAACAGCTTTCGGTCAACAGCTACCCGTTCACCCTAACTCAGGCCATCATATTTACCTTAGCCACGACAATTCTCGTCGTGCTGCTGACGACATATGCTTTTCTCTACTACGAAGGTTATGCTTTTTTTGATGAGGTGAGTGAGGATATTCTGCGTGCGAAAAGAGTCAATATCGAGGAAGTCATCCACGATTATATTGATGTTCCCGCGCAATCGAACGCGATACTGGTTCATGCGATCGGACGTCAATCCAGTACTGCGATCCCGGTTCGCAGCCTGATCGGCGAAATGGTCAATACCACTAATAACGTCTTCAGCAACAAACATTATCTGAATCTGCTCGGATTTGGCGCGGTCAATGGCGATTTTATTCAAGTGGCGCGCGGCCAGGCCGAGTCGAATGATTATCTTGCGGTAAAAGATGCGCAAACAGATCACCATCTGACGGCGTATAGTCACCTGACGGTGAATTCATTAGTAAAAGCGGTGCGTGCGGATTATCAAATAACGCAGCGCGAATGGTATGCGGCGGTTGCCAAAGACCAGCGTCCGCACTGGACAAAACCCTTTCGCGATTATGAATATGAAAATGAAATTGGCGTTGCGTTCAGCTCACCGGCATTCAATCGCCAGGGACAGTTTGTTGGCGTCGTCGCCAGCGAGTTGCACCTCAACGAACTAAATAAAAGCCTGGAAAAATTTAAACCCCATCCTGAAAGTATTCTGCTGATTGTTAATGAAAAAAATGAGCTCATTTCTTCATCAGTGCCATCATTGACGCGAAATATGCTGGCCGGGGGAAAACACTCACGGCTGAATCTACAAACGCTTGAAAACACTCATTTACCGGTTGTTGTGGCAGCCAGTCGCACGTTAAAAGCGAATCACCATACGGGATTGCAGTTTTTCAGTTCCGGCAAAGAAGAATATTATGTTGATGCTTTTCCAATCACCGACCGTGATGACATATTGCACTGGACGGGGATTGTGATTAGCCCGGCGAGAATGATTACCCGTACCATCATTAAATATATAGCCATTACCATGATCATGCTGTTTGTCATTTTTGTACTTGGTCTGCTGGTGGTTTTCTATGGCCTGGCGAAGGTGGTAAAACCGTTGCGAGATATTGTCCGTAAAGCGGATCAGCTTGCGACGCACCGCTGGACGCCGCCAGATAATAAGCGTCATTTCCCGGAAATAGCCTCTCTGGAAACCACATTTATGGCGCTATCGCATAAGCTGGCAGAAAGTTTCGACGCCCAACGGCGTGAAATAGAGGAGGATAAAACCACCGGGTTATTCTCGCGGACAGGGTTACTGCGTCAGACATCGCTATATCAAGGTAGAAACCTGCTCGCGCTGGTACATATCAGTAATATGAACGCTATTATCAATTCCTTAAGTACGGAGTATGGTGAAAAATTTATTAGCGATTATATTCTTCGCCTGCATAATTTACTGCCGACGAATACGCTGATTGCCCGCGATACAGTGGATAAGCTCATCGTGGTTTTTCCAGGACAAACTCAGCCAAAAGAGCGTCAGCGCTACAGAGAACTGCTCTCCTCACTATTTATCGACGTCAATAATGAAGCGTCTCCTACGGCAAGCAAATACGTTTATACCGGCAATATTGGCCTGGTGACGACTGAGATCCACGCAGAGAATATTGAACAAACGTTGCGTGAGGCATGGATTGCATTACGCCATGCGCAGAAACAGGGAAACGGCGTTGCGACGTTTTTCAGCGGCGAGATGCATGAGGCTGAGCTTTATAATATCCAACTCCATGAGCATCTTCATGATGCGATCCAGCAACATGAATTTCATCTGATGCTACAGCCAATTGTGGATTTGCAGGATCAAAGCGCTTTTCAGGAAGGAGAATGTTTGCTTCGCTGGTGCTCCGAAACGGTAGGCGAAATTCCTCCCGATCGTTTCCTCCCCCTGGCGGAAGAGAGCGGGTTGATAATCCCGCTGGGACGCTGGATTATTGAACAGGCCTGTCGGGAACTTTCCGCGATGATTCTCCGCGGGGCGCCGGCGAACTTTATTCTGCATATCAACGTATCGGCGATTCAACTCCTGCAACAGGATTTTGCCTGGCATTTAATGGATGCAATTTATCGTCATGGGCTGGTCGCGGGCAATATTTGTCTTGAGATAACCGAACGGTTATTGATGAATGATGCTGTGCGAATTAGCCGGATGATTGCTTATCTCCGCCGCCATGGTATTGCCGTCGCGCTGGATGATTTTGGCGTCAATTTATCCAGTTTGCCTTATTTACATACGCTGTCATTTGATAGCATCAAAATTGACCGCCGTCTGATTTGCCAATTTGCCGATGATGATAAAGCAGAATCGATGATTGCATCGCTGATTGTGCTGGCTCAGGGGTTTAAGGTACCCGTCGTTGCTGAGGGTATTGAAGATGAGGCGATAAAAAACCAGTTACGCGACCTCGGTTGCCAGAAAGCGCAAGGTTATCTGTTTGGTCACCCGGCGCCATTTGCCGACTTTCCCTTCCTGGCAAGTGCATTGACGGCGAGCGATAATCTATAGACAGAGAAATGTATCGCAGTGAAGCATTCATTTTGAAGTTAGTGTAGTATGTTCGCCCACGCAGGCGCGCGCGCTGTTTTACAGTGCTGACGAATGGCGCCTTAAAATGTGTAAAGTATTTATATAACAACAGGTTGGTGATTTTATATGGCCTGTTGTTGCCAAAGCATATCAGACGCCTGGGAAGGCGACACCTAAAGGAAGCTCTATGAGCGAGAAATTACAGAAAGTGCTGGCTCGTGCTGGCCATGGCTCCCGCCGCGAAATTGAAACTATCATCGAAGCTGGACGCGTCAGCGTGGATGGTAAGATCGCAACCCTCGGCGATCGTGTTGAAATCGTACCTGGTTTGAAAATCCGTATCGACGGTCATCTTATTTCGGTAAAAGAATCTGCCGAGCAAATTTGTCGGGTATTGGCCTATTACAAACCAGAAGGCGAACTCTGCACCCGTAACGATCCGGAAGGGCGCCCAACGGTTTTCGACCGTCTGCCGAAACTGCGCGGCGCGCGCTGGATTGCGGTAGGTCGCCTCGATGTGAACACCTGCGGCCTGCTGCTGTTTACCACCGATGGTGAACTGGCGAACCGTTTGATGCACCCAAGCCGCGAAGTTGAGCGTGAATACGCCGTCCGCGTTTTCGGCCAGGTCGATGAAGACAAACTGCGCCAGCTGGCGCGTGGCGTACAGTTAGAAGATGGCCCTGCAGCGTTTAAAACGATTAAGTTCACTGGCGGTGAAGGGATCAACCAATGGTATAACGTTACCTTGACCGAAGGGCGCAACCGCGAAGTGCGTCGCCTGTGGGAAGCCGTCGGCGTTCAGGTTAGCCGTCTTATCCGCGTACGCTACGGCGATATTCTGCTGCCGAAAGGCCTGCCGCGCGGCGGCTGGACTGAACTGGATCTGGCACAGACCAACTATCTTCGTGAACTGGTGGAGCTGCCGGCGGAAACCGAAAGCAAAGTAGCGGTGGAGAAAGATCGCCGTCGTATGAAAGCGAATCAAATCCGCCGCGCCGTCAAGCGTCATAGCCAGACCAGCGGCAATCCTCGCCAGGGGAATAACGGCAACCGCCGTTCCAGCACCCGCAACAAGACTAACGGCTAATGCTGTACATTCCGGCGGGTTCCCGCCGGGATGCTCCTCTTTTCCCTCGCTTGTGACATTTTTCACACTTTCGCATAAAGACAAGAAACAGGAATTACGCAGACAAATAACGCAAAGTGATGTTATTAGCGTCGCCATATACTGTCGGCACTGATTACAAAACAGGTAGCCCGCAATGAGTACAACAACAAAGTTATCGGCAAGCTATGTGGTCATCGGCGTAAAAGAAAAGATAGGCTATGGCTTAGGCGATTTCGCCTCTAATTTATCGTTCGGTTTTGTCTCGTTATTCTTACTATTTTTTTATACTAATGTTTATGGCATCAGCGCGGTACAGGCGAGTCTGATCTTTGTGATTGCCCGAGTGATTGACGCAATTTTTAATATCCTGATTGGCTTTGCAATTGATAAAACGCAGAGTAAATATGGCAAATTGCGTCCCTGGCTATTATATGGTGCGATACCGTTAGGCTTTTTAACCGTGTTGTGTTTTGTGCCATTTGGTGGGGAAGCTAAATTTTATTTCGCGCTGGCCTCCTATACCATCTATTGCCTGGCCTATACGGCGGTTAACACACCTTATTCGGCATTGACCAACCGTTTGACGCAGCATGAGGCCTCGCGTTCGTCGCTGTCGGTATATCGCTTTGTGTTGGCTATTGTCGGGTATCTGATTGTTTCCACAACGGCAGACTGGCTGATTTCGCCCTTTAACGACAAACAAATGGGCTATGTCTTTGCCGTTTCCTGCTTTGCGCTGTTAGCGACTTTTATGTTTCTTGCCTGTTTTGGCATGACCAAAGAACGCGTTGGCGAAGAGGATAAAATGAATGCGCCGACGCTTCGCGAAATGTTCCGTGCGGTATTAGGTAATGCACCACTGATTCATCTTTCATTATTTACCGTGTTTTTCTATATCGCCTATACAGTCTGGATGGCGATCGCCATTTACTTTATTAAATACATTATCGGCAGCGAAGGGTTTACCGCTACTTTCTTCATGATTCAGTCTGGTGCTTATATTATTGGAACCATTATCTCTGAGAAAGTGATTGCGTTAATGGGGAAAAAGAAAATGGCGCTTCTGGCGTTGTTAATTGGCGTGCTGGGGGTACTGATGCAATATTTCATCGCTGGTAATAACCTGTGGCTGATAATGATCGGCGTGTGTCTTTACAGCATTACGCTTGGCATGGGCTTTGTCGCCATGTGGTCGATGATTGCCGACACCGTCGAATATGCTGAATGGCATCACGGTGTACGCTCTGAGGGGGCCATCTACGGTTTCTTTAACTTCATCACCAAAATTGCGATGGCGATTGGCGGCGGCTGCGCGGGCTGGATGCTGGATCTTTATCACTATGATGCGGGTAATGTGACCAGCGATGCGATTAATGGCATCAATATTCTGATGACGCTTTTCCCCGGCGCAATGTTCGCCATCAGCGCCATCTTCGTGGCCTGCTATGCGTTAGATGAAAATACCTATCGCGATATCGTGCAGAAAATCAGCCTGCGTAAGCAAAACGCGCTTTAACCTCAAGGAGTCAGAGAGATGAACAACGATTTTAGTACCGTTATCGCCGCCATGTCGGTAGAGGAAAAAGTGGCGCTGCTGACCGGCAGCGGCCTGTGGCGCACGGCATCGATGCCGCAGCACGGTATCCCCGATATCGTGATGACCGATGGTACCTACGGCGTGCGCTATAGCAGCGCGCAAATAGATGGCAATGAAAAGTGGAGCATGGATGACTTCATCTCGGTGATTACCCAAACCGCCGACCAGGCCAGCGCCGACGAGCCTGTCGCCAAGGGCGGCAGCGAAGCGTTGTTCAGCGCCTCGCTGCCGGCCACCTGTTTTCCGAATGGCTCCAGTCTGGCCTGTAGCTGGGATGTTGAACTGGTACGGGAGATGGGCGAAGCGCTGGGTCGCGAATGCCAACAGATGGGGGTGGGTATTCTATTGGGGCCGGGAATTAACATTCGGCGCACCCCGCTGGCTGGACGCGGCTATGAATACTATTCAGAGGACCCGGTCGTTAGTGGGGATATCGCCGCGGCGCTGATTAACGGCTTACAGGCCGAAGGCGTCGGCGCCAGCCTTAAACATTTTGCCGCCAATAACTCCGAGTATCGGCGTACCGAAATGGATTCGATTATTGAGGAGCGGGCGCTGCGTGAAATCTATCTCGCCGGATTTCAACGAGCGATCGCCAAATCCCAGCCCTGGACGGTGATGTCTTCTTATAATCGTCTTAATGGCGTTCAAACATCGCAGGATCCGTTCTTACTGACCCAGGTATTGCGTGATGAATGGGGGTATGACGGTCTGGTGATGTCCGACTGGTACGGTATTAAAGATCGCCCGGCATCGCTGCTTGCCGGCAATGACCTGGCAATGCCGGAAACCCGCCGGGACAAACAAACCCTGCTGGCGGCAATCTCCTGCGGGGAGGTACCGATGCCGGTGGTCGACCGGGCGTGTCTGCGGATGCTGGAACTGGTTGATAAAGTGCAACGACATCGCCGGCCGCACACGCGTGCTGACTTTGCCGCACATCATGCGTTATCACAGCGTTTAGCGGCAGAATCCATCGTATTACTGAAAAATGAAGACAACCTGCTGCCGCTGAAGCCACACAAAACGCCGCGCATCGCGGTGATCGGTAAACCCGCTCAGGAGCCGGTTATTCAGGGCTCGGGTTGCGCCACTACGGTTCCCTATTTACTCGACCGTCCGCTGGATGAGATTTTCGATCTTGCCGGGGATGACTTTAAGGTCACGTGGGCGCCGGGCGCGCCAGACGACAATCAAAGCGACGAGCAGGCGCTGGCGCAGGCGCGTGACGTCGCCGGAGCCGCCGATGTGGCAGTGATTTTTGTCAGCACGGCGGTCGGTGAAGATGGCGAGAATGGCGATCGCCAGGATCTGAATATTCTTCCCGCGCACGAACAGCTGATCCGTGAGGTCGCCGGGGTACAGCCAAACGTGGTTGTGGTGTTGGCCAACAGCGATGCGGTGGTGATGCCATGGCTTGGCGAATGCCGGGCGCTGCTGGAAACCTTCTTCGCCGGACAGGGGATGGGGCGCGCCGTGGCTGAAATTCTCTTCGGTAAGCGCAACCCCTGCGGTAAGCTAACCGTCACGGTGCCAAATACCCTCGAAGAGACGCCTGCCTGGCTGCAGTATCCGGGGGAAAATCTGCGTCATCACTATGGCGAGGGCCTATTTGTTGGCTATCGCTATTACGATAAACGCCTTCTTTCGCCGCGTTTCCCGTTTGGCTTTGGCCTGAGCTATACCCAATTCAGCTATGCCAATCTTGCGCTTTCCGCATCGCGGCTTGCCGAAGGCGAAACCCTGCATGTCGCCTTTGATTTAACGAATACCGGCGATTGCGAGGGCAAGGAGATTGTACAGCTGTATGTTACGGCCCCGAAGGGGGAGCTGATCCGCGAGGTTCGCGCGCTGAAAGCCTTTAGCAAAGTGTCGTTGCTGGCAGGGGAAACGCGTCGCGTTGAGCTTGCGCTGCCCGTCGCTGATTTAGCCTGCTATCATCCGGGGCTGGCGGATTGGCTGGTGACCCCTGGGCAGTGGCAAATCTACGTGGGCGCCTCGTCTCGCGATCTTCCCTTAACGGCAAGCGTTGAGATTGATTGCCCTGCGCGCTACGTACCGCTGCGCGACGACAATTCTCTGCAGCAGCTTATTCAACAGCCGGAAGCCTTTGCCCGCGTGGTGGCGCTGATATCGGCGAAGAGCGGGGTAGCGCCTGACCTGGTACGTGAAAAGCTTATCCGCCTGGCGCCAGATCTGTTCTGTGGTTTGCTGATTGCATTGACTGAGTTCCTGGCGCTGGATATCGATCGCGACGAACTCAATGCCGTGCTGGCGGGTCATTAATCAACAAAAGTTCAGGAGGTACTCCGTGTTCCCGTTTTCAGTGACGCATCCCCGTCAGGTGACACAAAGCGGGCAGCCGGCGACCAATAGCGGCTACGAGCTGATCGCCTTCGACGCTGAGAAACTCAACGTCTTCGCCGCCGAGGTGCGCTACTGCGAACCTCACTGGCACCCGGCGCCGGAGCTTATCACCGTCCTGCATGGCGGTTTCACGCTGGCCGTCGGCCAGCGGGAGTGGCAATTGCGCGCGGGCGATATGTTGTATATCAACGCGGAGGAAGTGCATTCACTCAGCGCGGAGATGCCCGGTAGCCAACTGGTCACCGTGCAGTTTTCGCCAGGTCTGTTTGATGAAATGCATCCCTCTCCGCGGCTGGAGTGGTGTACCGCCGGGCGTATTGCGCAGAGCGTGGATTGGCAGGTGCGCCAGCGGTTAACGGCGCTGCTGCAACAGCTTGTCGATAACCGTACGCCATTCCAGCGTATCGCGGCGATATATTTGCTGCTTGATGCATTGGTGACGGCAGGAGAGCCTCAGGAGCGTGAGGAGAGCTCGCTACGCGAAGAGTCGATGATTAAAAAAGGCATTGATTATATTAATCTGCATTACGACCGGCCATTGACCTTGAGCGAAGTGGCAGAGCACAGCGGCATGAGCTATTCGTGGTTTTCCCGGCTGTTTAAGCGGGTGAGTCGTTACAACTTTAAAGAGTATCTGACCCTGGTGCGGCTGAATAAGGCTCGCAATCTACTGCGTGATACGCGTACGCCGATCACCGAAATCAGCCATAGCTGCGGTTTTCAGGAGCACAAATACCTGATCGCCGCCTTTAACAAATACTGCGGACTGACGCCGACCGAGTACCGCAAACGCTTTGTTTCGCGGCAAAACGTCCTCGACCAACAGCTGGCGCTCGGCGAGGACTGCGTATGCCTGCCATTAAACGGCCAACTGCTGGCGAGGCTGGCGGTTAGTAATCAATCCCCATCTGCGCTTTGACCCCGGCGTCAAAGGCGTGCTTTACCGGGCGTAGTTCGCTGACGGTGTCAGCTATCTCGATAATCTCGCGGTGGCAGCCGCGGCCGGTAATCATCACCGTTTGATGCGCTGGGCGGTTGCGCAGCGCCGTCAGCACCTCTTCCAGCGGCAGATAGTCGTAAGCCACCATGTAGGTCAGTTCATCCAGCAGTACCAGATCCAGGCTATCGTCGGCGAGCATTCGGCGCCCGTGCTGCCAGACATCGAGGCAGGCGGCGGTATCGCTGTCGCGATTTTGCGTATCCCAGGTAAAGCCGGTGGCCATCACCTGGAACTCGACGCCGTGCGGCTCCAGCAAATTACGCTCACCGTTAGGCCAGGTACCTTTGATGAATTGCACCACGCCGGCTTTTTTACCGTGTCCAACCGCACGGGTGACGGTACCGAAGGCGGCGGTGGTTTTGCCTTTGCCGTTACCGGTAAATACCATGATCAACCCGCGTTCTTGCTGGGCGGCGGCGACCCGCGCATCGACTTTGTCTTTTACCCGCTGCTGGCGCTCGCGGTAGCGTTGATCGCTCATTGGGAGATCCCTGGTTTACGCCCCGGCTGGGCATCGAAGGTCATACCGGTTTTGCGCCGGCTATCGTCGCCCATCAGCCATAAATAGACCGGCATGATATCGGCGGGGGTTTTCAGCTTTTGCGGATCTTCTGTCGGGAAGGCGCTGGCGCGCATTTTGGTACGCGTCCCGCCGGGATTAATACAATTTACCCGCAGATGACGGCTTTGGTACTCTTCGGCCAGGACCTGCATCATCCCTTCGGTAGCGAATTTAGAGGCCGCGTAGGCGCCCCAGTTGGCGCGGCCCTGGCGGCCAACGCTGGAAGAGGTAAACACCAGCGAGCCGGAATCGGACTTGAGTAATAAAGGAAGAAGCGCCTGGGTAAGCATAAACGTGCCATTAACGTTCACCTGCATCACCTGCTGCCATACCTCAGGATCCTGCTGGTCCATCGGACAGACGTCGCCAAGCAGGCCGGCATTGTGCAGCACGCCGTCAAGGCGCGGGTAGTGAATCGCGATTTTCTGCGCCAGCTGCTGGCACTCCTGCGGCGTGCAGGTCAACAGGTCGAGGGTGAACCAGCGTGCCGCAATACCGCCAGCCTGTTCAATTTCTTGCGCGACGCCGCGCAGTTTTTCTTCATTGCGACCAACCAGGACCACGCTTGCGCTGTAGCGCGCATAGGTGAGGGCGGCTTCACGGCCAATGCCGTCGCTGGCGCCGGTGACCAGAATGATACGGTCTTTAAGTAGGTGATATTGCGGTTGATAGTGCACGGCGACTCCTCTGCTGGCCTGCGTACGGCCATGTCTTATTCGGTATCTTACTTTTGCGCTTTATGCCTCAAACGATTGATGATTGCAATCAGTCAAAGGGAAACTCTTCGCAGAATTAATATCTTGCAACGATTTCATTGCGACAAAAAAAACGGGAATGCGCCTCGCAGCGCACGGAAAGCGCAGAGACTTGATGATAAAGGCTGATGTACACTGTGCGTCAACGTCAGTGCTTTACACAAGGTGAAAACGTGGAATTACTTGCTCAGTACGGCTTATTTTTAGCCAAGGCTGCGACTATCGTCGTCGCCATTGCGGTTATCGCCGCCATTATCGTTAATCTGACTCAGCGTAAGAAGCAGCGCGGCGAGCTGCGGGTAACGAATCTTAGCGAGCAATATAAGGAGATGAAAGAAGAGCTGGCGGTGGCGCTACTGGATGGCCCGCAGCAAAAACTCTGGCATAAAGCGCAGAAGAAAAAACATAAGCAGGAAGCCAAAGAGGCCAAAGCCCGGGCAAAATTGGGTACCGCGGAACCCAGCGGCAAGGCGCGTGTCTGGGTGCTGGATTTCAAAGGCAGTATGGATGCTCACGAGGTAAGCGGCCTGCGCGAAGAAATTACGGCGGTGCTGGCTTCGGCGAAGGCGCGCGACCAGGTGGTGGTGCGTCTGGAAAGCCCTGGCGGAGTGGTTCACGGCTATGGCCTGGCGGCTTCGCAGCTGCAGCGCTTACGTGATAAACAAATCCCGCTAACGGTCGCGGTCGATAAGGTCGCTGCCAGCGGCGGCTATATGATGGCCTGCGTGGCGAACAAAATCGTCTGCGCACCGTTTGCTATCCTTGGCTCGATTGGCGTAGTGGCGCAGATCCCCAACATCAATCGCTTCCTGAAAAACAAAGACATCGATATTGAACTCCATACCGCCGGGCAATATAAACGCACGTTAACCATGTTGGGCGAGAACACCGAGGAAGGTCGACAGAAGTTTCGCGACGATCTCAATGAAACCCATCAGCTTTTTAAAGATTTCGTCCATCAGATGCGCCCGTCGCTGGATATCGAAAAGGTGGCGACCGGCGAGCACTGGTACGGCGTGCAGGCGCTGGAAAAAGGGCTGGCGGATGCGGTACAAACCAGCGATGAACTCCTGTTGAGCATGATGGATAATCACGATGTGATTAGCGTGCGTTATCAGCAGCGTAAGAAATTGCTCGATCGCGTTACCGGGAGTGCGGCGGAAAGCGCTGACCGTCTATTGTTGCGCTGGTGGCAGCGTGGACAAAAACCGTTAATGTAATAAAAACAACGCGAGGCTGATACCTCGCGTTGTTGTTTCTGGCTGGCTTAAGCCGAGAGCCGGCCCATCAATGACTGGCGATTAATCAACCAGGTGATACTTATCTGACAACTCATGAGCGAGATACTTGAACATGTTAAATACGGCAGTGCTCTTCGCTGTCGGCAAACCTTGTTCATCAAGATAAAACTCGCCGCTGAACACCAAAACCCCGTTACGCTGAACGACGTTGGTGGCTTCAATTCCGGCTAACGTATCTTCATGATCGCGAATGAGTTGGTTGGCAATTTCAAGTAACGCCTGGCGTTCGATGGGTTGGGTTGTACCTTGCATAACGGACTCCTGTAGTTCTTCGCCGGTAGTCTACGCCGCGAGAGGGCAACGGGCAAATTTTCCATTGATTGTGCAGGGGTAATTGCAACTGGCTAAGAAACATCACTTTACTGGCGGAGTTAGCTTTTGCATGCTAATAAAGTTGCGTAACGAATTTTATCAGGTACAGTGTGACGCTTTCAGCGATCTGGCAACAGATTTGCTTGACATTCGGCCAAAAATTCTTCGTGCTATGCAACCTGGCTCGCAAAAGCCAGCAAACTCAGCTATCTGGTTTTATGGATGTGAAACTGGGCGTGCAGAGGGTTGATATCCATCGACGTGGCCGCAACATATCAGGCACGTCGCTAGTGGATGGTGAATCAATGTGCGATGTATTCCTGGATGAATTAAATTAGGTAAAGGTGAATATGGGTAAAGCTCTCGTTATCGTTGAGTCCCCGGCAAAAGCCAAAACGATCAATAAGTATCTGGGTAATGACTACGTGGTGAAATCCAGCGTCGGTCATATCCGCGATTTGCCGACCAGTGGCTCAGCTTCCAAAAAGAGCGCCGACTCTACCTCCACCAAAGGGGCTAAAAAGCCTAAAAAGGATGAACGTGGCGCTCTGGTCAACCGCATGGGCGTGGACCCATGGCACGACTGGAATGCGCATTATGAAGTACTTCCGGGTAAAGAAAAGGTAGTTTCAGAACTCAAACAGTTGGCGGAAAAAGCCGACCACATCTATCTCGCAACCGACCTTGACCGCGAAGGGGAAGCCATTGCCTGGCACCTGCGGGAAGTTATCGGTGGTGATGAGCAACGGTACAGCCGCGTGGTGTTTAATGAAATCACCAAAAACGCGATTCGTCAGGCTTTTGAGAAGCCGGGCGAGCTGAATATCGATCGTGTTAATGCCCAGCAGGCGCGCCGCTTTATGGACCGCGTCGTGGGCTATATGGTTTCTCCACTGCTGTGGAAAAAAATTGCCCGCGGTCTGTCCGCAGGACGCGTGCAGTCTGTCGCAGTCCGCCTGGTCGTTGAACGCGAGCGCGAAATTAAAGCCTTCGTACCGGAAGAGTTCTGGGAGATCGACGCCAGTACTACCACGCCGGGCGGCGACGCGTTACCGCTGCAGGTGACTCACAAGAATGACAAGCCGTTCCGTCCGGTTAACCGCGACGAAACCATGGCTGCCGTCGCGCTGCTGGAAAAAGCGCGCTATAGCGTGCTGGAGCGCGAAGATAAGCCGACCAGCAGCAAGCCGGGCGCGCCCTTTATCACCTCCACGCTGCAACAGGCCGCCAGTACCCGTCTTGGCTTCGGCGTGAAGAAAACCATGATGATGGCCCAGCGTTTGTATGAAGCCGGCCATATTACCTACATGCGTACCGACTCAACCAACCTGAGTCAGGATGCGCTGAACATGGTTCGCGGCTATATCGGCGATAACTTCGGCAAAAAATACCTGCCTGAAAACGCGAATCAGTACGCCAGCAAAGAAAATTCGCAGGAAGCGCACGAAGCGATTCGTCCTTCTGACGTGAACGTGATGGCGGAATCGCTGAAAGACATGGAAGCCGATGCGCAGAAATTATACCAACTGATTTGGCGTCAGTTCGTCGCCTGTCAGATGACACCGGCAAAATACGACTCAACCACCCTGACGGTACAGGCTGGCGAGTTCAAACTGAAAGCCCGCGGTCGTACGCTGCGCTTTGACGGCTGGACGAAAGTAATGCCCGCGCTGCGTAAAGGCGATGAAGACCGTACGTTACCGGTGGTCAATCAGGGCGACAGCCTGAGCCTGGTGGAACTGACCCCAGCGCAGCACTTCACCAAACCGCCTGCGCGTTTCAGCGAAGCCTCGCTGGTGAAAGAGCTGGAAAAACGCGGCATTGGTCGTCCGTCCACTTATGCGTCGATCATTTCGACCATCCAGGACCGCGGCTATGTACGCGCCGAGAACCGTCGTTTTTACGCTGAAAAGATGGGTGAAATCGTCACCGACCGTCTGGAAGAGAACTTCCGCGATCTGATGAACTACGATTTTACCGCCCAGATGGAAGATCGCCTCGATCAGGTGGCTAATCATCAGGCCGAGTGGAAACAGGTACTGGATAACTTCTTTGGCGATTTCACTTCTCAGCTACAGACTGCTGAGAAGGATCCTGAAGAAGGCGGCATGCAGCCGAACCCAATGGTGCTGACCAGCATCGACTGCCCGACCTGCGGGCGTAAAATGGGCATTCGTACCGCCAGTACCGGGGTATTCCTCGGCTGCTCTGGCTACGCGCTGTCGCCGAAAGAGCGTTGCAAAACCACTATTAACCTGGTACCGGAAAACGAAGTCCTCAACGTGCTGGAAGGCGATGATGCCGAAACCAACGCGCTGCGCGCTAAACGTCGCTGTCAGAAATGCGGCACCGCGATGGACAGTTACCTTATCGATCCGAAGCGCAAACTGCATGTCTGCGGCAACAACCCGACCTGCGATGGCTATGAGATTGAAGAGGGCGAGTTCCGTATCAAAGGCTATGACGGCCCTATCGTGGAGTGTGAGAAATGCGGCTCCGAAATGCACCTGAAAATGGGGCGTTTTGGTAAGTACATGGCTTGTACCAACGACGAGTGTAAAAATACGCGTAAGATCCTGCGTAATGGCGAAGTGGCTCCGCCGAAGGAAGATCCGGTGCCTTTACCGGAACTGCCATGCGAGAAGTCCGACGCTTACTTCGTCCTGCGCGATGGCGCGGCGGGCGTTTTCCTGGCGGCAAACACCTTCCCGAAATCACGTGAAACGCGTGCGCCATTAGTGGAAGAGTTGTACCGCTTCCGCGATCGCCTGCCTGAAAAGCTGCGTTATCTGGCCGATGCGCCGCAGCAGGATCCGGAAGGCAATAAAACGCTGGTACGCTTTAGTCGTAAGACCAAGCAACAGTACGTCTCCTCCGAGAAAGAGGGCAAAGCGACCGGCTGGTCCGCTTTCTTTATCGACGGCAAATGGACTGAAGCGAAAAAGTAACCTTCTGAATGGGCCGCAATGCGGCCCATTTTTTCTCCTGTTATCCACGCGCACCGCCTCGTCGCTCCCGCTTTATAACCGACTTATTATTTTTTGTTACCATCTATACACTGTAGATATAAATGATATAGTGGTTATAGCGAATCACTTTTTTATTATCAAATCGTCTTATACATCATCGGTTTCAGGACGCGTTGTGGCGCTGGTTCGGCGCGCCACAGGGAATGTCTGGCATTTTGCCGCCAGCAGGCAGCAGTCTGAACGTAATGTGTATTAAGCGGATTCATTTTACGCGTTTACGGATATCAGCCATGAAACTACAGCAACTCCGCTACATCGTTGAGGTTGTTAACCATAACCTGAATGTCTCCTCTACCGCCGAAGGTTTGTATACTTCGCAGCCAGGCATCAGCAAGCAGGTGCGGATGCTGGAAGATGAGTTAGGGATTCAGATATTTGCCCGCAGCGGTAAGCATTTAACTCAGGTCACTCCAGCCGGGCAGGAAATTATCCGCATCGCGCGCGAAGTGCTGTCCAAAGTTGAGGCCATTAAATCCGTGGCAGGGGAGCACACCTGGCCGGATAAAGGCTCATTGTACGTCGCCACCACCCATACTCAGGCGCGTTACGCGCTGCCTGGGGTGATTAAGGGCTTTATTGAGCGTTATCCGCGGGTCTCTTTGCATATGCATCAGGGGTCGCCGACGCAGATTGCAGAAGCGGTTTCAAAGGGCAATGCCGACTTTGCCATTGCTACCGAAGCGCTGCATCTGTACGACGATTTGGTGATGCTGCCGTGTTACCACTGGAACCGCTCAATTGTGGTGACCCCGGATCACCCGCTCGCTTCTAAAGGCTCGGTGACCATCGAAGAGCTGGCGCAGTACCCGCTGGTGACTTATACCTTCGGCTTCACCGGACGTTCCGAACTGGATACCGCGTTTAATCGCGCCGGGCTCACTCCGCGTATCGTCTTCACCGCGACTGATGCCGATGTTATCAAAACCTATGTGCGTTTAGGGCTTGGCGTTGGGGTCATTGCCAGCATGGCGGTCGATCCGGTGTCCGATCCGGACCTGGTAAAACTTGATGCCAATGGTATTTTCAGCCACAGCACCACCAAGATAGGCTTCCGCCGAAGCACCTTCCTCAGAAGTTATATGTATGATTTTATTCAGCGTTTTGCGCCACATTTGACGCGGGATGTGGTAGACACAGCCGTGGCGCTACGTTCGAATGAGGATATAGAGGCGATGTTCAAAGATATTAAACTGCCGGAAAAATAATCGTATTGCTAAATGGCATTTCCTCCGGGGAGTGCCATTTTTTATTATGGACCTTATCAGAACTTATAAACCTCGTTGTAATCACATTTCTGCGTATTTCACTTCATTACTTTTTCATTATACCCGCTGCGATCAAAATAACGGCTAAAAGCCTTTTACCTGTTCCTGAATTAGCTGGATCTATTTTATATATCTTATTAAGATTTATCTGTACCTGATGATTTTAGCAATTGGTGGTGATGAAATGATAAACAATATCGATTATACAAAACTCGCGATGGCATACCAAAGTGACAAAGCGGAAATCGATCCAACGCTGCGCAGTCAGGTCTGGGGCTCACTACTGGTGGGGCTTAGCGCTTTCTGGTGCATCGTTGCATTATTCATCTGGATTATTAGCTAAAGCAGTTTATCAGAGAAAGTTATATTTCACTTTTGTGACAAAAGGAGGTTGGTAAAATTAGCACCCGGAATTGTGAAACACTGTGGAAGAAATTATTTTCCGACTTATCAGCTTTAAATGTTAATCCATCCTGAGCTAATCACGACAAGCCGTGATTAGCTCTTTTTCGATCACACTTCTTTAGCTGTTTGGAACTTACTTAACCTCATCAAATATCTCCTCGTTGTAATATCGCTATCATCAAATTTTCTGAATTGTACGGTTTTGTCAATTTTAGCAATTTGAGTTGTTATCAAAGTGTTATGTCAGGTTTGTGTTATCTTTAATAAAGACCCTGAGGAGTTCAGGGCATGCATCCCTGTGATAAAGGAGGAGCTATGTCGTCAACACTACGAGCAGCCAGTAAGGATACGCTACAGGTCAAAGACAAAACCTACCATTACTACAGCCTGGCGCTGGCCGCTAAACATCTGGGCGATCTCACTCGACTGCCCAAATCTCTCAAAGTTCTGCTTGAAAACCTCCTGCGCTGGCAGGACGGCGATTCGGTCACCGAACAGGACATTCAAGCGCTGGCCGGCTGGCTGGCGACAGCGCATGCTGACCGCGAAATCGCTTATCGCCCGGCACGCGTGCTGATGCAGGATTTCACCGGCGTACCGGCGGTGGTCGATTTAGCTGCCATGCGCGAAGCGGTAAAACGTCTGGGCGGCGATACGGCGAAAGTGAATCCGCTCTCGCCGGTTGACCTGGTGATTGACCACTCGGTGACGGTGGACCGTTTTGGTAATGAAAACGCTTTTGAAGACAACGTGCGTCTTGAAATGGAGCGGAACCACGAGCGTTATGCTTTCCTGCGCTGGGGACAGCAGGCCTTTAGCCGCTTTAGCGTTGTGCCGCCGGGGACCGGGATCTGCCACCAGGTGAACCTTGAATATCTCGGCCGTGCCGTCTGGAGCGAACTGCAGAATGGCGAATGGGTGGCGTACCCGGATACGCTGGTGGGTACCGATTCGCACACTACCATGATCAACGGCCTTGGCGTATTAGGGTGGGGCGTCGGTGGGATTGAAGCGGAAGCCGCGATGCTTGGCCAGCCGGTATCCATGCTCATTCCCGATGTCGTTGGTTTCAAGCTGACCGGTAAACTGCGTGAAGGGATCACCGCGACCGACCTGGTGCTGACAGTGACCCAGATGCTGCGCAAACACGGTGTGGTAGGCAAGTTCGTCGAATTCTATGGCGATGGTCTCGACTCGTTACCGCTGGCCGACCGGGCGACCATTGCGAATATGTCGCCGGAATATGGCGCGACCTGCGGATTCTTCCCGATCGATGCTGTGACCCTCAGCTATATGCGCCTGAGCGGGCGCAGCGAAGAGCAGGTGGCGTTGGTTGAAGCTTATGCCAAAGCGCAGGGTATGTGGCGGCAGACGGGCGATGAGCCGGTCTTTACCAGCACCCTGGCGCTGGATATGGGCACGGTTGAGGCCAGCCTCGCCGGGCCGAAACGGCCGCAGGATCGCGTCGCGTTGGGCGATGTGCCGAAAGCGTTTGCCGCCAGTAACGAACTGGAAGTGAATCAAAGGCAAAAATCGCGCCAGCCGGTTGATTATACGCTCAATGGGCAACGCTATTCGCTGCCGGAAGGCGCGGTGGCGATTGCGGCAATCACCTCATGTACCAATACCTCCAACCCGAGCGTGCTGATGGCCGCCGGCCTGCTGGCGAAGAACGCCGTTGAGCGTGGCCTGAAACCGCAGCCGTGGGTGAAAGCCTCGCTGGCGCCGGGTTCGAAAGTGGTTTCTGATTATCTGGCGCATGCCGGGTTGACGCCTTATCTTGATGAGTTGGGCTTTAACCTCGTGGGGTACGGTTGCACAACCTGTATCGGTAACTCCGGGCCGCTGCCGGAACCTATCGAAGAGGCAATCAAAAAAGGCGACCTGACCGTCGGCGCAGTGCTCTCCGGCAACCGCAACTTCGAAGGTCGTATCCATCCGCTGGTGAAAACCAACTGGCTGGCGTCGCCACCGCTGGTCGTGGCTTATGCGCTGGCTGGCAATATGAACATTGACCTGACCCGTGAACCGCTCGGCGTCGGTAAAGACGGTAAGCCGGTGTTCCTGAAGGATATCTGGCCGAGCGGCGAGGAGATTGCTCGCGCGGTGCAGCAGGTTTCCACCGACATGTTCCGTAAAGAGTATGCCGAAGTCTTCGAAGGCACCGAGGAGTGGAAAGCGATTCAGGTTGAGCGTTCCGATACCTATCGCTGGCAGGATGACTCTACCTATATTCGCCTGTCGCCGTTCTTTGATGAGATGGAGGTTGAGCCGAAACCGGTAGAAGATATTCACGGCGCCCGGATCCTGGCGATGTTAGGCGATTCAGTGACCACCGACCATATCTCTCCGGCAGGAAGCATCAAGGCAGATAGCCCGGCAGGACGCTATTTGCAGGAGCACGGCGTGGCGCGCGGTGATTTCAACTCTTATGGGTCGCGACGCGGTAACCATGAAGTCATGATGCGCGGCACCTTTGCGAATATCCGTATCCGCAACGAAATGGTGCCGGGCGTGGAAGGGGGAATGACGCGTCATTTGCCGGACACGCAGCCTATCGCCATCTACGATGCGGCTATGCTGTACAAAGCTGAAGGTACCCCTCTGGCGGTGATCGCCGGTAAAGAGTATGGCTCAGGCTCCAGCCGCGACTGGGCGGCAAAAGGGCCGCGTCTGTTGGGCGTGCGGGTGGTCATTGCCGAGTCCTTCGAGCGTATTCACCGCTCCAACCTCATTGGCATGGGAATATTACCGCTGGAGTTCCCGCAGGGCGTGACGCGTAAAACGCTACAGCTGACCGGCGAAGAGCGGATCGATATCAGTAACCTGCAGGCGCTGCATCCTGCGGCAACGGTTCCAGTCACGATTACCCGCGCCGATGGACAGCAGGAGGTCATTCAGTGTCGCTGTCGTATCGATACTGCGACAGAACTGACTTACTATCAGAACGACGGCATTCTGCATTATGTGATTCGTAATATGCTGTAAAAGAAAGGGCCAGCGAATGCTGGCCCTGATTCATTCTGGAGCTGATTTATTTATTCAGCAGATGCCCCATCTTGGCAGCTTTGGTATCGAGATAGTGTTCGTTTTTCGGGTTACGCCCGACGATGAGCGGCACGCGCTCGACGATATTGATCCCCGCCTCGGTCAGAATTTCGACTTTCTTCGGGTTGTTGGTCAACAGGCGAACCTGCTCTACGCCGAGCAGTTTGAACATGTCGGCGCATAGCGTAAAGTCGCGCTCATCGGCGGCAAAGCCGAGCTGGTGGTTGGCTTCGACGGTATCGTAGCCTTGATCCTGTAGCGCGTAAGCGCGAATTTTATTTAGCAAACCGATATTTCGGCCTTCCTGACGGTGATAGAGCAGGATCCCGCGCCCCTCTTCAGCGATGTGCGACAGCGCCGCTTCCAGCTGAAAACCGCAATCACAACGCAGACTAAAAAGGGCATCGCCCGTCAGACATTCTGAATGTACGCGAGCCAGTACCGGGGCTTGCCCCGAAATATCGCCATACACCAGCGCGACATGATCCTGCCCGGTTGCCAGTTCTTCAAAGCCCACCATCAGGAAATCGCCCCAGGGGGTTGGCAGTTTGGCTTCTGCCACACGTTTAAGCTGCATGTGATTCTCCAGATTCTGACAGCACCTGAATGTGCTTTCTGTTTACTACTATTTTGCCACAACGCCGCGACGTTCTCCTAATTACCAACGACCGCCTGCGCGGAAAGCGCACAAACGATCTACTTTCCGTTATGATATTCAGAAGGAAAGAGAAGGAGATACGATGCTGTTAATTGCCAAAAGGACCGCCATCGGGGCGGCGCTATTGCTTGTTATGCCCGTTATAGTCTGGCTCTCCGGCTGGCAGTGGCAGCCGGGTCAAGCACCGGCCATGTTGAAAATGTGGTACTGGGTGACTGAAACCGTCACCCAGCCGTGGGGAATAATTACTCACGTAGCGCTATTTGGCTGGTTTTTGTGGTGTTTACGATTTCGTCTGCGCGAAGCGCTGGTGCTGTTTCTCATTCTCGGCGCCGCTATCCTGGCAGGACAGGGGCTTAAATCCTGGATCAAAGAACGGGTGCAGGAACCACGGCCGTTTGTGATTTGGTTAGAAAGAACCCAACAGGTTCCGGTGGCGCAATTCTATGAGTTAAAACGTAAAGAACGCGCTAAACTGGTGCATGAGCAATTGGCTGAGCAACAGACAATACCGGGGTTCTTGCGTAAACACTGGCAAAAAGAGACCGGTTTTGCCTTTCCGTCCGGCCATACCATGTTTGCCGCCAGTTGGGCGCTACTGGGGGTCGGGCTGTTGTGGCCGCGCCGGCGCTGGGTAACTATCGGTTTGCTGTTGGGTTGGGCTACTGCGGTCATGGGCAGTCGTCTGGCGTTGGGTATGCACTGGCCGCAGGATCTTATCGTGGCGACCAGCCTTTCATGGCTGCTGGTTTCCGCGGCGACCTGGCTCACGCAGCGTTTTTGCGGCCCGTTAACCCCGCCTGTTGAAGAGGCGAGCGATATCAAAAAACGCGCAACCTGACGGCGTTTATGTTGAATTTCGCGGCATCTGGCCGCATATCATGATGGGTGTCATGCTTTTCCATTTCACCACTGCGGTGAAAATGATACTTTATAGGGCTTGAACGCGTTTTACTCGCGCCACCCACAGAACGGGAAGTCATGTGAAATATTTACTTATTTTCTTACTGGTATTAGCTATCTTCGTCATCTCTGTGACGCTGGGCGCGCAAAATGACCAACTGGTCACGTTCAACTATTTGCTTGCCCAGGGTGAGTTCCGTATCTCCACGCTGCTGGCGGTACTGTTTGCTGGCGGATTTGCCATTGGTTGGCTGATCTGTGGTCTGTTCTGGCTGCGGGTACGTGTGTCGTTGGCGCGCGCCGAGCGTAAAATTAAACGCCTGGAGCAGCAGATCGCGCCAGTGGCCGCGGCGCCCGCTGATGCCGGCGTCCCTGCGGTCAAGGAATAACCTTCTATGCTGGAGTTGTTGTTTCTGCTTCTTCCCGTTGCCGCTGCCTATGGATGGTATATGGGGCGCAGGAGCGCACAACAGTCCAAACAGGACGATGCTAGTCGCCTGTCGCGTGATTACGTGGCCGGGGTCAACTTCCTGCTGAGCAATCAGCAGGACAAAGCCGTAGATCTGTTCCTCGATATGTTAAAAGAGGACACCGGCACCGTCGAAGCTCATCTGACGCTTGGCAACCTGTTTCGTTCCCGTGGCGAAGTTGACCGCGCCATCCGTATTCACCAAAGCCTGATGGAGAGCGCCTCGCTCACCTACGATCAACGCCTGCTCGCCGTCCAACAGTTGGGGCGCGATTATATGGCCGCTGGCCTGTACGATCGCGCGGAAGATATGTTCAAGCAGCTGGTGGATGAAACCGACTTCCGCCTGGGCGCGCTACAACAACTGCTGCAGATTTATCAACTGACCAGCGATTGGCAGTCCGCGATTGAAGTCGCCGAACGGCTGGTAAAATTGGGCAAAGAAAAACATCGCAGCGACATCGCCAACTTCTGGTGTGAACTGGCGCTACAGCAGATGGCCAGCAACGATCTCGATAAAGCGATGACGCTGCTGAAGAAAGGCGCGTCTGCGGACCGCAATAGCGCCCGCGTCTCGATTATGATGGGGCGCGTGTGGATGGAAAAAGGCGACTACGCGAAAGCGGTAGAAAGCCTGGAACGGGTGATTGGCCAGGATAAAGAACTGGTGGGTGAAACCCTGGAAATGCTGCAAACCTGTTATCAGCAGTTGGGTAAGCATGCGGAGTGGGAAGCGTTTTTGCGCCGCTGTGTAGAAGAGAACACCGGTGCGACGGCGGAACTCATGCTGGCGCAGATTATCGAGCAGCAGGAAGGTGCCGAGGCCGCACAGAGCTATGTTACCCGCCAGCTTGAGCGTCACCCAACGATGCGCGTGTTCCATAAACTGATGGACTACCATCTTAATGAGGCGGAAGAAGGGCGCGCGAAGGCGAGTCTGGGGGTTTTGCGTAACATGGTTGGTGAACAGGTGCGGAGCAAACCGCGCTACCGCTGCCAGAAGTGCGGTTTTACTTCCCACACCCTGTACTGGCACTGCCCGTCCTGCCGCTCGTGGGCGACTATCAAGCCAATTCGTGGCCTGGATGGTCAGTAACTTCTAAAAAAAGCCAGACTTTAGTTACAACATACTTATCTGGGTTTTACCATGCCCAATCCTGTTGCCGCGTGCCCGTTTTTGTCTGTAGAGGGGCAAAAGCAGCCTGTCATTTTCCCCACTTCGCAGGTAGAATGCTGCCCGTTTACCTTTTTTGCGCCCTGGCGGCGCTCATCCACAATTAAGGTCCGGTCATGACGTCTACTGCTACCTCTTCTCCTCGCGTTATCACATCCTCTCCCGTCGTTGTTGCGCTTGATTATGATAACCGTGACAAGGCGTTAGCCTTTGTTGATCGAATCGATCCCCGCGACTGCCGGTTGAAAGTAGGTAAGGAGATGTTCACGCTGCTGGGGCCGCAGTTTGTTCGCGACCTGCATCAACGCGGCTTTGAAGTGTTCCTCGACCTGAAATTCCACGATATTCCTAATACCACCGCACGTGCGGTCGCCGCTGCGGCGGAACTCGGCGTATGGATGGTGAACGTTCACGCCTCAGGCGGTGCGCGCATGATGACGGCGGCCCGCGAGGCGCTGTTGCCGTTCGGAAAAGAGGCGCCGTTACTGATTGCGGTCACCGTATTGACCAGCATGGAAGCCAGCGATTTGCAGGACCTTGGCATCACGCTTTCTCCTGCCGATCATGCCGCTAAACTGGCTGCGCTAACCAAACGCTGTGGTCTGGACGGCGTAGTCTGTTCCGCGCAGGAAGCCGTCCGCTTTAAGCAGGAGTTAGGGCAGGAATTTAAGTTAGTCACGCCAGGGATCCGCCCTACAGGCAGCGATGCTGGCGACCAGCGCCGAATCATGACCCCGGAACAGGCGCAGCAGGCGGGAGTTGATTATATGGTGATTGGTCGCCCGGTTACCCAGTCTGCCGATCCGGCGGCAACGCTTGCGGCAATCAACGCATCGCTGAAGCAGGGGGCGTAATGAGTGATTCTAATAGCCGCCTGGTTTACTCCACCGATAGCGGCCGTATCGAAGAGCCGAAAGCGGCGCCGCAACGAGCGAAAGGCGATGGCATCGTGCGTATTCAACGCCAGACCAGCGGGCGCAAAGGAAAGGGCGTCTGCCTGATTACCGGCATCGATCTGGATGACGACGCGCTGGCGAAGCTGGCCGCTGAGCTGAAAAAGAAATGCGGCTGCGGCGGTTCACTGAAAGATGGAGTGATTGAAATTCAGGGGGATAAACGCGACTTGCTGAAATCACTGCTGGAAGCCAAAGGGATGAAAGTGAAATTAGCGGGTGGCTAAGATAATTTCTATGAAATAAACAACAAGGCCACGGTATTTACCGTGGCCTTAATTATTTGTAGATGCGTGAGTCAGTAACTACGAAATTATTATTAATTTAATATGCGGGGTGGTTATTTGCCAACCTGGTGGCCAATGATGCCGCCAACCGCTGCGCCACCCAGGGTGCCCAGGGTGCTGCCGTCAGTTAATACCGCGCCGCCCAGTGCGCCGGCGCCGGCGCCGATTGCGGTGTTACGGTCGCGTTTAGACCAGTGAGAGCAAGCGCTCAGAGACATTACTACAGTAACCGCCAGTACGGCCGCAGCCATTTTTTTGCTCATCGAAGTCATCATTTTATTCTCCTGAATAATCTATTCATGGATACAACTTCCTTTAAGCATAGCAACAGGCTATGACTTACGGGTTATTCCATGAAACTTAAGTTGCGCAGGTGTTGCTCTAATCACGCAGGTGATAGTCACTTCCTGTTATATCGCTAATAATAATTCTACTTATTTTAAAATTTAACGTCAGGTAAAAAATCTTAATTGCGGGTCGGAATACTCTCAGACGCAGAAGGGACGCCAACGCCATTTTATCGGGCGCTGGCGGAAGCGATCAGGCGGGGTTAACAATATCGACGGTTAAACCGCTGTCGGTGAGCTGCTGGCGGATAGTGTCGTGCAAATTATTATCGGTAATGATGCGATTGAAACGGGAAATCGGGCCCAGCGGATAGGGATGCACAACGCTGAATTTCGAGCTGTCGCTCAGCACAATGGCTTCGCACTGTTTTTCCAGCACCGCATTAACCACATCGGCGCGCATCATGTCGCGGCCGGTGAAGCCGGTTTCGCTCTGCCAGCCGTCAACGCCGATAAATGCCTTGCTAAAGTGTACCTGCTGAATGCACTGGCGGGTTAACGGGCCCACCATGCTTTCACTGCGCTTCTGATAAATACCGCCCAGCAGAATCACCTCGCCCGGCGTTTCCTTGAGTAAATGCGCGATATAGCTGCTCACGGTGATGATGGTGATATCGCCTCGTTCCGCCAATGTGCGAGCCAGAAGGGCGTTTGAACTGCCATTTTCGATGAACACCGTCTCTCCGGCTGCCACCAGCGACGCGGCGCGCGCGGCGAGTTCACGCTTAATGGCAAAGTTGGTCATCATCCGGGTTTCGACGTCTTCACTATCCAGCGGTACCGCAAAGCCGTGGGTACGGCGCAGGTAGCTTTGTTTTTCCAGAGAATTCAGATCCTGACGAATAGTGACTTCTGAGACACCGGTCATCCTGGCCAGATCGGCTACGCTCATACGGCCTTTATCGATGACCATTTGCAAAATACTTTGTTGTCGGGCGTTCATAGCTACATCACAGTTAGAGGTCTATACGGCGCCCAGCAGGCCTTAAGGCGTGCTGGGGGACAGGAATGATTTAGATTTCCCACGGCGCTTTCGATTGCCCTGAGTCCTTCTCTGGCTCGTCGTGAGACAACGCCTGCAGCTCGGCTTTGAGGATCTCCAGATTATGGATCGCCGAGTGATAATCTCCGGCAACCAGAATATCCAGCACGGTATCGATACGTTGGGCGAGCAGGCGGGCATTCAGATCAGACATAGCATTATCCTGGTTACAAAAATGAATGAAATCAATGATGCAAAAAACAGTTGCAAAAGAGAAGCGAAAAAAACGCACATCCTTGCGCGGCTGGCGATATTCACTCAAAACGAGAAATGTATGGCCCCTGGGCAGGGGCCATAAAAGCGTTACGCCGCCGGACGGGCGATGACGCTGCGGGTTTCCATACGGACTTCAGCGATAGTCACGTCGATAACATCGGTGACTTTGTAAACGACTTCACCTTTAATCTGTACGGTTCCGTTCTCCTGACTGCAGACCAGTTCATCGCGCACCGCGTGCAGGAAAGGTGCCGGGATAAAGGCGACAGCGCCGTTATCGACCAGGCGCACGCGCATGCCGCCGCGGCTGACATCAATGATTTCTGCCGCGTAGCGGGTATCGGTTCCGGCTTTATCATTGAGGAAGCGAGCATACAGCCAATCTGCGACGTCGCGTTCCGCCATCCGGTTCAGACGACGGCGTTCCGCCATCTGCACGGTGACGTCATCCTGCGGGCGACCAATGGTCTCGCCTTTGATGACGGCTTTTAACAGACGGTGGTTGATCATATCGCCGTATTTACGGATTGGCGAAGTCCAGGTGGCGTAAGCTTCCAGCCCAAGGCCGAAGTGCGGGCCCGGTTCGGTACTGATTTCGGCGAACGACTGGAAGCGGCGGATGCGGCTATCAAGGAAACCTGAAGGCTGAGCATCCAGTTCGCGGCGCAGTTTACAGAAACCGTCGAGTGTCAGGACTTCCTGCGGATCGACGTGCACATCGTGCGTCTTCAGCAGCGCGGCCAGTTGTTCGGTGTTGGCCGGATCGAAACCGGTGTGCACGTTATAAACGCCAAAGCCCAGGTTATCTCGCAGCACGCGTGCCGCGCAGATATTAGCGGCAATCATTGACTCTTCAACGATGCGGTTGGCGATGCGGCGCGGTTCGGCAACGATATCCAGCACTTCACCTTTCTCACCCAACACGAAGCGATAATCAGGGCGGTCTTTGAATACCAGCGCGTGGGTTTGACGCCATTCGCTGCGGTGCTGGCAGACTTCCTGCAGCAGTTTGATTTGCTGCGCGATAGCGTCATCAGCAGGCTGCCATGAGCCGATATTTTCCAGCCAGTTGGAGACGTCGTCATAAGCCAGTTTGGCTTTAGATTCGATAGTTGCTGCGAAGAATTCGATATTATCTTCAATGGCGCCGTCAGCCGCCAGAGTCATGCGGCAGGCGAGTACCGGACGCACTTCGTTGGCGCGCAGCGAACACAAATCGTCAGACAGCTCGCGCGGCAACATTGGGATATTAAAGCCCGGCAGATAGTTGGTGAAGGCGCGGATTTTCGCCGCGTTGTCCAGTTTACTGCCCTCGGCAATCCACGCTGTCGGATCGGCGATAGCGACGGTCAGCAGCAGTTTACCGTCGTCGGCGCGCTCGACATACAGCGCATCGTCCATATCTTCGGTGCTGGCGCTGTCGATGGTTACGAACTCAAGCGGCGTCAGATCGCGGCGTTCCAGTCCTTCATCGAGCATCTCGGTGGCAACGCCATTCGGCGCTTCTTTTTCCAGGTTATGACGCGCCAGCGTCACCCACCACGGCACGAAATGATCGTCGCTAAAGGTGATGAATTGCGTTAATTCGGCATAGAAACCGCGGTCGCCTTTCAGCGGATGGCGACGCATTTCAGCCACCGCCCAGTCACCCTGTTTGAAGTCGTGTTCTACGCCGCGCGCGGCGCGGCAAGGGATGGCGTCTTTCAGCAGCGGATGATCAGGAACAATAGACAGACGATCGTCTTTTTTCTGCACTTTACCGACAAAACGGGTCAGGAAAGGCTCAACCAGCTCTTCCGGCTCGGCGCTTTCACGTTCTTTTTCGGTATGGACCACAGCGATAATACGATCGCCATGCATCACTTTTTTCATTTGCGGCGGCGGAATGAAGTAGCTTTTTTGCGAGTCGACTTCAAGGAAGCCAAAACCTTTTTCCGTGCCTTTAACGACCCCTTCAACGCGGGGAGTCTGGGAATGCAATTGCTGTTTAAGCTGCGCTAGCAGCGGGTTGTCCTGAAACATAATTAGGTTTTTTCGTGGCTAAAAGAGCGGCTGACATTTTTACGCGAATATGCCTGCCTCAGCAAGCGCTGTTTCAGCATTTTACGTCGCTTGACGTACCTCACCGAGGGCGATTTTAAGCCGGTTCAGCCACCCGCAGAGGCCGCACCACGCCAGCAGATCGATAGCCTCAACGCGGGAAAGCCCATATTCAGTGAGGGGAGTTAGCTGCGCGGCGCTAAAACGGTCCGGCGCACGAGTCAATAGCTGCGCCGCCTGTAGGAAAACGTGTTCCAAAGAATGGCTTCGCGCCCAGTGCTGAACCGTTCGTTCATCGCCGCGCAATGCCTGCAACAATCCGTTGTCACCTGTCCAGCGAGCTCTCCAGGCGTTAAAACAGCTGACGCTGCCGTTGATTCGCGCCGCGAGTAACGCCGCCATTGCGCTTAAGGGCTGCGCAGAATTATCCAGTTGATTCAGCAGTTGATGTAGCAGGGCCAACGCGCCTTCATCCGTTGCCAGAAGGGGGGCGAGAGGCTGCAGGCCGGGATGACGGTTCCATGCGGCGAGCCTGACTTGCTTGTCATCATTGGCGTAACGCAGGTCGGCATCATCGATATCCAGGGACCACTCTCCAGTAACATCAGTAAAGCGTTCTGCCGGGGCATCATTCTGCTGCGGCATACCGGGAAGCCAGCGTACCGGTTGCCCAAGCGCGGCCTGAAATGCGGCCACCGCGCGGGCCTGAAAGCCCACGAAGCCGATAATTTGGTTAATTAACACAATATCGCGGCTGGTCAGCCCGACCTCCTCAAGCTGGCGGCGGGAGACCTCGTTGATAACCGAGGGAGAACTGGCTAACTGGCGGGCGTACTGGGTTATCTGCGCCAACCGGTGATTACTTTCTCGTGAGGAGTCAGGGCCAGGCAACGGCGCCAGACGGGCGGCGTAGTGGTTACACAAGCGCTGTACGCCGTAGACCTGAGCGACGGTCAGGGCGGTGCTAAGACGGTCGTAGGCGCTGAAGGTTTGTAATCGGGTTACCGTGACGTTGTCCGGGAAAAGGACCTTTGTCAACTGACGCGCGGGCGCCAGCCAGCCTTCATGAGGGTGGCTGAGATCGGCTGCGAGTGGCAGATCGAGCAAAAAACGGTCATCAACGTCAGCGGCCTCCGGGACCAGAGGAAGAATCTCGACCGGGCTATTGGTTGACTGGGTCTCGTGATACCAGTGGTTTTTGCCATACACGCGGCGTTGCTCCATGGGCGTTCCTTGTTCGGTAGGTGGCGAACCGCCGTTTCGCGGTACCTCTATGCACAACTATCCTGGCGTAACCCTGAAGCAGGAGAAAATATTGATACGTACTAACAAATAGCGGATTGGAATAACAGAAGAGAAGCGTAAGCAGAGAAAGGAGAGAGATCCTCCTCACCGGGGTGAGGAGGATAGGGAACTTATTTCAGTTCCAGTTCGTTCATCGCAGCGATGCTGAAACCGCCGTCAACGTGAACGACTTCACCAGAGATGCCCGCAGACAGGTTAGAGCACAGGAAGGCCGCGCTGTTGCCGACGTCTTCGATGGTGACGGTGCGACGGATCGGGGTGACCGCTTCGCAGTGCGCCAGCATTTTACGGAAATCTTTGATACCGGATGCCGCCAGGGTGCGGATCGGACCCGCGGAGATGGCGTTAACGCGAATACCTTCCGGACCCATCGCGTTCGCCATATAGCGTACGTTGGCTTCCAGAGACGCTTTTGCCAGACCCATCACGTTATAATTCGGGATCGCGCGCTCAGCGCCCAGATAGGAGAGGGTCAGCAGCGCGGAGCCCGGGTTCAGCATCGAGCGGCAAGCTTTCGCCATCGCCACGAAGCTGTAAGCGCTGATGTCGTGGGCAATTTTGAAACCTTCGCGAGTGACGGCATTGACGTAGTCGCCATCTAACTGGTCAGCCGGCGCATAACCGATAGAGTGCACGAAACCATCAAATTTCGGCCATACTTTTTCAAGCTCAGTGAACAGCGCGGTGATGCTTTCGTCTTCAGCCACGTCGCACTGCAGCACAATGTTAGAACCCAGCGCAGCAGCAAACTCTTCTACGCGGCCTTTCAGTTTTTCGTTCTGATAGGTGAATGCCAGTTCAGCCCCTTCACGGTGCATTGCTTGCGCAATACCGTAGGCGATGGACAGTTTACTGGCCACGCCAGTGATCAGAATGCGCTTACCGGAAAGAAAACCCATAGCTTTAATCCTTATCGTTATTGCTTATTTTTACTCTAACAATCAAACGGTTAACGTTGTTATTTCAAAATAACTCAAATTTAGCCGGGAATTATATCCCACTGAAGACCCCTTGTGTCACGATTTTTTGTGCCGCCTATCGCAACGCAGCGCGTAATGATAAATGCGCTTACCCCAGTATATCACCGGATAATCACTACGTTTTACCGTGAGATCACGACGCGTTACCGATATTTCTGCGGTTAACGGCGCACGATCGTGGTGAGTAACAGTAGGGCGTCCGTCGTGAGCGGCGCGAGTTCGCCCGGCGTTTGCTGATGCCAGAAAATACCCGATTGCGCTTCACATTGCCGTTCACCAAGTTGCCAGCGCCCCTGTAATACCCAAGCGACGCCTTCGTCGCCGGGAGTCTGTATATCATCAACGACCCGTACCTCGGCGGCTGCGCGGTTGCGCTGGGTCATGATATTAAAGTCGAGACCGGGTTCGCGGATCCCTTCGCTACGCAGCGGCCACTCGCCGGCAAAAGCCCAGGGTTGCCAAAGCGTTAAAGCGTGATCGATAGCTTCGCCTTTCAGGCGCAGCGGCTGCCCGGCCAGTAGAGTAATGACCCGGTCGACGCCGGGAAAGCAGGAAAACGGGCCATCATTTTGCAGGGTGGCAATGCTGGCTCGCCATAAAAAAGGGGCGTCAGGAGAGGGGACACAGACTATCTCACGGGTCTCGCCTGCGCCATTTTTCCAGGGCGTGACGGGCAGAGTGGATAGTTGGACGGGAACGATCATGAGCGTTACACCTCGGTTTAGCGCGGTATGCGCAGGCGTTATCAACGTTATTGTTATGGTTTTGTTACTTTTTGCAATACAAAGAATTTACATATTCATCACAAAAATAGGATGCGTGCGGTGCGGGCAGTTGTCAATGCTTGTATATACAGGATCGGTCAGATGGGGAGTGAATAAATAATAATAGCGAGGTACCTATGTCTTCTTTTTCATCTACAGATGGGCAGTCAAAAAATAGTCAGGCTGGATTAAGTGAAACGCGGTCGATTGATTACATCCCCGAGCGCGAAAGGCATGGGCATCCGTTTAGCCAGTTTACCCTGTGGTTTGGCGGCAACCTGCAAATTACCGCTATTGTCACCGGCGCTTTAGCCGTGGTGCTGGGCGGCGACGTGGTGTGGTCGCTGATAGGTCTTCTCCTCGGTCAGGTGCTGGGGGCGGCGGTAATGTCGCTGCATGCGCTGCAGGGACCACGGCTGGGTTTGCCGCAGATGATAATCAGCCGCGCCCAGTTTGGCGTCTTTGGCGCGGTAGTGCCGCTGGTACTGGTCTGCATCATGTATGTTGGCTTCTCCGCTAGCGGTACCGTACTGGCCGGGCAGGCGATGGCAAAGCTGTTGAATATCAGCAATGTCGCTGGAATGTTGCTATTCAGCGCGATTATTATTGTCATTGCGGTACTGGGTTATAAGGTGATTCATAAGCTGGGTAAACTGGCGAGCATTATCGGCATTCTGGCCTTCGTCTATATGTTCGTTACCCTGCTGATGTCGGCGGATCTCGCGGCCCTGGCGCAAAATAACCATTTCTCCCTGCCGATGTTCCTGCTGGCGGTGTCTCTATCCTCGTCGTGGCAAATCGCGTTTTGCCCGTATGTGTCCGACTATTCGCGCTACCTGCCACGCAATGTATCGGCAACGAAAACGTTCTGCTCGGTGTTTTTCGGTACCGTATTGGGAACCCAGACATCTATGACGCTGGGGGTGTTTACCGCCGCGATTGCCGGCAGCGCTTTCCCCGGTCATGAAGTGAGTTATCTGGTGGGATTGGGTAAAAGCCAGGTGATGGCGATGGTTATCTACTTTGCTATTTGCTTTGGCAAGATCACCTTCACGACGCTTAACGCCTACGGCAGTTTTATGTCTCTGACCACCATTGTTTCCGGTTTCCGTCGCCAGACGGCGTTGTCGCAGAAATGCCGCGTTGCTTTCGTCGTCCTGATGGTCGCGGCTTCGTGTATTATCGCGCTGCTTAGCGAACCGGCTTTCTTAAAGCACTTTACCCATTTCCTGTTATTCCTGCTGGCCTTTTTCGTTCCCTGGAGCGCCATCAGCCTGACCGATTACTACATTATTTCTAAAGGCGCGGTCGATATTCCGGCGCTTAGCGATCCGCATCAGCGCTATGGTTTCTGGAATTTGTATGCCATTACCATTTATATCATTGGCGTGCTTATTCAACTGCCGTTTATTGAGAACCCGCTGTTCCATGGTTCGCTGACGTGGATATTCGCCGGCAATGATGTGTCATGGATTATCGGCTGGGTAGGTACCGGATGGTTGTATTATGCGCTGCGCCGCTTTGACCGCCGACCATTACCGGCGCAGAGTGTGTTTCCGCAGTGATAAATAGCTGGGGCGGCTATTATGCCGCCCCTGAAGGAAGGTTAACGCTATTTACCATCTTTTCGCCAGGCGTCGGCAGTCAGCGCCTCGCCGAAATGGCCGGCGATCAGCCGCTTGGTCAGTTCGTGGAGCGGCGAGGCCAGCACATCGGCGGTGCTGCCGCGTTCGACCACTTCACCCTCGTGCATCACCAGCACCTGATCGCTGATATGCTTCATCATCCCCAGATGCTGGGTGACATAGATGTAGGATATTCCCTGTTTTTCCTGTAGTTCCAGCATCAGGTTGATTAGCTGCGAACGCATTGACATATCCAACGAGGCCAGCGCCTCATCGCAGATAATCACTTTCGGACGCAGGATCAAGGCACGAGCAAGACCCAGGCGCTGCTTTTGCCCCGGCGCCAGCATATGCGGATAGTAGCTGACGTGGTCCGGTAGCAAGCCCACCATGCGCATCGTCTCGATAATCTGCTTTTCCCGGGCTTCTGGTTCAAGATCGGTATTGAGCCGCAGCGGGAAATCGAGGATCTGCGAAATACGCTGACGCGGGTTGAGCGAGGTCGAGGGATCCTGAAAAATCATGCGAATACGCTGGCTGCGGAATGAGTAGTCGCCAAACTCCAGCGGATGGTCGTCAATCAACAGTTCGCCGGTGGTCGGCTCAACCATCCCGGCCAGCATTTTGGCCAGCGTTGATTTACCGGAGCCGTTTTCACCAATAATCGCCAGCGTCTGACGCTCGCGCAGGGTAAAGCTCAGCGGCTTCACCGCCTCTACCGTCTGACGGTGGAACCAGCCGGTGCGATAGCGAAAGGTCTTACTCAGATTGCGAACTTCCAGCAATGTTTCGACCATTTCACTCTTTCTCCATGTTCAGCGGGAAATGACAGGCGTACAGATGATTACGCGCGCCGGTCAAACGCGGCGTGACGATACACTCGCGTTGCGCATAGGGACAACGTGGCCCCAGTCGACAGCCGATCGGCAGTTGTTCCAGCAGCGGAATGGCGCCGGGCAGGGTATTCAGCCGGCTTTTATGCGGCATTGAGCTGCCGAAATCCGGGATCGCACGAATCAGCGCCTGAGTGTAGGGGTGATGAGGGATGGTCACCAGCTCTTCGCTCGGCGCGGTTTCCACCGTCTGCCCGCAATACATGACGTTAATTTTATCCGCCCATTTGCTGAGCATCTGCATATCGTGACTGATCAACAAAATAGTGGTGTTGTTATTCTGGTTGAGCCGGGTCAACAGGCGAATAATCTGCGCCTGGGTGGTTGGCTCCATGGCGTTAGTGGGTTCATCAGCAATCAGCAAGCGCGGCTGGTTAGCAAGCGCGATGGCGATCATGACCTTCTGACATTCGCCGTCGGTCAGCTCGTAGGGGAAGCTGCGCATAATATCTTTGTGATCTTTAATTCCCACCCGGTGCAGCAGTTCAATAGCGCGGCGCTTACGCCAGCCAAAGCGTTGCCACCAGTGGCCTTTAAAGGTCCAGCCGGGGATATTTTGCATCAACTGCAGCCCAATACGCTCGGAAGGATCAAGACAGGATTGCGGCTCCTGGAAGATCATCGATACGTTGTGGCCAATCAGTTTTCGGCGCTCGCGGTTAGAGAGACGCAGCAGATCGATATCATCAAAACGCATACGGTCGGCGGTGACCCGCCAGTTATCTTTGGTGACGCCGCAAATCGCCTTGGCGATTAAGCTTTTGCCGGAACCTGATTCACCGACAAGACCACGGACTTCACCTTCAGCCAGCGTCAGGCTGACCCGATCGACGGCCTTTACCCAGCCCTCGTTGGTTTTAAACTCAATGGTGAGATTACGAATATCCAGTAACGGCATTATTGAACCCCGGCAATAATTGCGCGGCGAATACCGTCGCCCAGCAGATTGATGAGCAGTACGCTTATCATGATGGCCGCTCCCGGCAGCATGACCGTCCAGGGGGCGACGTAAATCAGTTCCAGCGCGTCGCCGAGCATGGCGCCCCATTCCGGAGAGGGTAGCTGAGCGCCGAGGTCGAGAAAACCGAGCGCGGCAATGTCGAGGATCGCCATCGACAACGCGCGGGTAATTTCGGTGACCAGTCCTGCGGTAATATTAGGCAGAACCGCAAACCAGAGAATATTGAGCGTGGAAGCGCCGTCGAGGCGGGCGGCAATCACGTACTCTTTTTCCAGTTCATCGTGCACCATGCTGTAGACCGAGCGCACCATGCGCGGCAGCAGCGCCAGCCAGACGGCGAACATGGCATGGCTCAGATGCGGCCCGGCAAAAGCGACGACGATAATCGCCAGCAGCAGCGACGGAATCGACAGCAGGGTGTCGAGAATGTGGTTCATTATCGCTGAACGCAAACCGTGGGTGGAACCGGCAATCACGCCAAGCACCAGGCCGAACAGCGCGGCGCCGAGCGTTACCACAAAGGCGCCGCCGACGGTCGGCGCCGCGCCGCTGAGTAGTCGACTCAGTACGTCGCGGCCAAGGTCGTCGGTGCCGAGGAAGAACGACACTTCGCCATAGCGCGACCACGAAGGCGGCAGCAGCTGGTAGCCGAGGAACTGCTGATCGATGCCATAGGGCGCAAACCAGCCGCCGAATACGCACAGCAGCACCAGCGCGCCGCAGCCGTATAAACCAATCATCGCGGTGGTATCGCCGTAGAATTTACGCCATACGGTGCGCAATGCGCCTGGCGGGCGCTTTTCGAGATAGACGCTATCGTAGGGCATATGAATCCGTTTTAAGTTTGTTAGTCATGCTTAATTTCTTTTCAAGAATCCCGCTATTATCAACGCCTTGCCAGTATGTAACGCTTTATTTTTGTGTGTTCTTCATAGATTTGAAGGTTATCAATTTACGCATAATGTGTACACTGATGTGTATATCTTCTTCCGGAGTGTACACATTGCTTACCGACACAAAATTAAGAAAAGCTCTTGGCAAAAAAAGAGACCAAATCGAGGTCATTTCAGACGCACATGGTCTGAATGTCAGGTTGTCTACATCCGGCAGTATAACATTCTTTTACCGCTACAGATGGAACGGGAAAGCCGCTCAACTAACGATTGGTGATTATCCAACCACCTCATTAGCTCATGCGCGAGAACGTAGGCAGCAGTTCAGGGCTTGGCTAGCGGAAGGGCTTGATCCTAGACGGCAAGTAGTACTCGAGAAACAGAAAAAAGTAGAAGCGCTTACAGTGAAAGAAGCATTCGATTACTGGGAGAAGTACTACTGCATCCCTGAAGGTCTGGTAAAAATCAAAGTTAACCGCCGCGACTTCAATAATCATATAGCCCCAGTGCTCGGAAATATGATTGTAGATCAGACAACTAAAGCTCACTGGCTAAATCTTTTTGACGGTATGGGGCGAAGAGTGGTTACAGGGCAAATGCTCGGTTTGATGCAGCGCACATTTCGTTTCTGTTCCAACCGTGGGGTAATTAACGTGAACCCTATTGAAAGCCTTAGACGATCAGATGTAGGGCTCACAGCAGCTGTAAAAGATCGCAGGTTAAGTGATGATGAAATCATTACAGTTTGGAATGCCCTGCCTGAGATGAAATATAGGCAGCAATTGATAATGAAGTTTCTCATTATGACTGGCTGTCGAAGTACAGAGATCAGAACAGCAAAATGGGAATGGTTTGATTTCAAGGAACAAACATGGACTATCCCGGCAAGTGATTATAAAACTGGGAAGTCGGTGAGAAGGGCGCTTCCTGAGGCTGTAATACAGATGATGGTAGCTGAAAAAGAAACATCAGTTTCAAAACATGTTGTGACGTTGTCACGATACAGGGGGCCAGAAGATGACAGGCCGCCACTTCAACCAAACGTGGCTCTGTTCTCTGCGCAGATAATTGCAAAAACAGGGATGAAACCTTGGTCGCTTCATGATTTGAGAAGAACAGTGGCGACGCGCCTTTCTGAATTAGGTGCGCCACCACATGTTGTGGAAAAACTACTAGGGCATCATATGTCTGGAGTCATGGCGCGGTATAACCTCCACGATTATTTGGATGATCAGCGTCATTGGCTTGCTGTTTGGCAACGTCATCTTGAGAAGTTGATTGGCCAGCCTCTGGTTTGATACCCATGTTGTCTTCCCAAGCAAGAAGGTCTGACAAACGCCATCTTTTAGGACTGCCATTTATTTTTGGCTTCGGAAACGGCTGAGAAAAGTACGATGGCATCCGGGATGGTGTGCTCCAGAAATACAGTGTGCTGCGCGAAATTTTGTATCTGGACAGAATGTCACTGGTTATCAATATTTCATCTTGGAAATGAGATGCGTTATTCATAAAAGCCCCTTAGTTACATTGTCCAGGAAGATGCTGCAGCCTACGGGCGCAGCTCATGGCCGTCGCCACATAACTGCATTTTCTGTTTACAACTTCTACAGTGATCTTTGAGCCTTGAACCACCACCGTATAAGTTCTCTTCGTTTTCTGTCGCCCGTAGGCGCCATAAAGCTCAACATGTTTTGCCAGTGCGGCATCACAAGCCTGGCGGCCCAGCGGTGATTGCTTGCTTCGGTTTATCAGTCGCATATCCACCTCACACAAATACATCAACTGGATCGCCAGCTGCGCGCGCGTTGTCGTTCGCCTCCCGACGGAGGCCGAGAACATAGCCAACGGGATCCCAACTGGACAGAATTGCATTGAGCTCTTTCTGGCTGTGCCAGGTTGTCAGGCGTTTTTTAAGCTCGGTGGCGCAGGCGCGCAAGTTCTCCCGAGTAGGGCCGGCCATCTTCATGCACAAGCACAAAGTCAGAAGCAGATCCGAATATTCGTCGGCGGCCGCGCGCAATGCCGCAGGGTCGATGCTGGCTTCCAGCTCAGGTAATCGATGTTTAAGACTCATGCTGCACCGCCTTTGACGCGGGAGATGGTGTTATCAGCCTTCTGCACTTCCGGATGCTCGTCATAATCCGGAAGATAGCGGCGAGCGACAGCAGCCAGGGAAACCAGCGCCGCCAGAAGCTCGTCGCGCTGCCCGGCGACTTTCGCATGCTCAAGCGCTGCGTTTTCCAGCAGGGCCTTGTGCTTCTTGTAAGCCTCATATGCGTGCCAGGACTGGCCTTTGCTCACGCTGGTGGTAATGTCCGCTACCTGTTCAGGCGTCAGCGTGGTCAGTGGTTGCGCAGGGTAAATCAGAACCTGCCCGGCGTCCCAGTCGAATCCAGCCTGAATTGACTCTACTTCAACGGATGGCGACGCGCCGATGCTGCCAGGCGAGAGTATGAAGATGGTGATCTCCGGGTCGCGACGCTGCGTAGTTGGGTTTGACCAGATGCGGGCTACCAGCTCAGTGAATTTGGAGAATTTCATTCCGCGCTCAGTCATTCCAGGCCTCCAGTTCGTTCTCTATTTCGTCGTCGATTTCGTCGTTGGTGGCTTCTTCATTCAGGTAGTCGCGCGCTTCTTTGAGATAATGCTCTCGACGCCCGTCGTACCATGCTGAGAACTCTGGCGACCAGCAATTCCTGTCACCCACATGAGCGAAAAAATCGTGCATTGCGTTGTTGTAGGCCAAGTTTTCAACCATGCAATACGCCGTAGTCAGTGCCGCCTCACGGATGTAACCGCGGAGATCGCGCTTGTGCCAGTAGGGGCTATATTTCGAATCGCAGCGCCCTTTGAATTCAACTTTCCAGCGGCGTATGCATCGTGCGTTAAGTGATTTGCTCATATCGTTATCGGGAGGGCTAACCCTCCCGCCTCCCTTAGCCCAGGTATTCCGGTTTCATGTCGTCCAGGGTGATACGGAACTGGTCATACAGTTCATCACCGAGGTGGCGGCGCGATGAGGTCAGGGTGCCTTCTGCCTTCGCGAATAACGCTTCGGCTTCCGGATCCCCCGGGTTAGGAAGTGAATTTATGGCAGCCTCAATCTTGTTCTTCGCATCAACAAGGTAGTAGCGCTTCACCGCCTTATTCTTCAGCTCGGTATAAAGAGCAGTACCCAGCAGAGCTTTCTGTGATTCGATGTCTGCGCGAATGGCTTTGGCCTGATCCACTGAGTCAGCTGTATCAATTCGGTCGCGGAGTCCATCGGCAACTGCGTCGACGTTAGATGCAGACTCTTGCGTGCTGGTGGAAGCGCCAACGGAGTTTGTTATCTCATTCAGCGTGACTTTTTCTGTTTGCGCTGGGTTGATAACCTTTTCTTCGCGTTCGTCAATTTCGTCGGCGGTATATACCCCGAGGATTACATCTGGACAATACAGCCTCGCCCAACGTTTAACGGCAAGATAGGCCAACTGCTGGCGTGGGTCGCTCGCCCACAGTGTAGAATTGCGTACTTGTGCCTGAGAAAGCATCAGCACAAGCTCACGAGGTTCTGATTCTCCTTTGAGCGTTGCCCAGGCGCGGACGCCCACGCCAGCTTCATCTTTCAAATCCCAGCCCGGCGCGATGTAGTCGTTACCTTTGCCGCTGGTTTTTTTAATGAAGCGGCCAACGATATTTTCCCATGCACCAAACCATTCAAAATGGATCCGGTCTTTGGTTGGGGCCATGGTGTTAATTACCGCATTCACCAGTTGTGCCTCATAGCCAAGCACACCTGAGTTACCCACGATGAAGGTTTTCTGTGCCACTGCAAACGGATCCATACCCCAACGCGCTGCTTGCATCACTACAGCCATGCACGCATCTGGTTTACCGCGGTAATGTTCAGGGACGAAATTTCCACTGTTGGCCATTACTTCAGAAAGCGTGCGCAGGCGGTTGAACAATTCACCATTCGTCAGAATAGAAACGTTGTCGATCTTCTGGGTCTGGTTTTCAGTAGTTGCGACTAAATTGGACATTGTTATTCCCCTTATGCCTGTACGCGCAGCGCTTCGAGACGGCGCACATCAAAATCGTTAAGTTCTTCGGCGTAGTCTTCAGTGATTGGCGCCGGCCATTCGCCAGTGTCGAAACCGTTCGCGATGGCGCGCATTGCTTTGCGGTATTCCAGCATGCCGAGTTCCAGTAGTTCTTCTGATGCCTCGATAATGGCGATCCAGTGGTAGTTCTCGTCTTTGTTGACGAAAATCCAGAAGAACTGATCCAGAGCCGCGGTTTCGCAGTACATGGCTGCGCTGAGGTGGTAATCGCGCTCAATGATTTCCCTGTGCAACTTCGCGCGCAGCCCTTCCTGCTTGATGTTCCACATGCTGATGGTCTTCAGGTCCGCACCAATGCGCAGGCCGCTCATGTCTATCTCAAGGTCAGGGCGTACGCGAACTTCCAGCCCGGTTTCCTCATCAATACCGAAATAGCTCACCTCAACGGCGCGGCTCGGATGCTGGAGCAGCTTGCCGGCGGTGGGGTGATTCAAAAGTGCTTTCTGAATGTCCAGCGCAGTGCTCATCTGCTGGCGGGTAACCAGTATTTTTCCTTCCGGGTTTTCGCGCCATGCATCCAGCAGTTCGTCGGCAAACACGGCATCCGGTTTAACCGATTTCACAGCCTGAATCAGATCCGCTTTAGTGCCTGATACTTTCAGCGGCTGCGCCTTCTGGGCCTCCTGAGCTACCATGTCAGGGTTGATAATCGCCAGTTGTTCTAACAGGGCATCCCGGCTGCCGCTGGTTCTCACTAGGGCGGGCAGAGTGGCGTTATATTCTTTGATGCATGCCTTCATTTTGGCCGCGGTAACTTTCTGACCATCTTCGACGCGCTGAAATTCAGCGGGTAAGGCCATGTAGTTTTCACCTGTTTGGGTAACGTCATCACCCATAGGAACCGGTTGAGGCAGTGTGGCGTTGTGTGCCTCCAGCAACGCCTTGATGTTGTCAGCACTCAACAGCGACGGAAGCCCGGCGTTGTACTCGTCGATAAACGCGCGGATCGTCGCAGTCGTGGTGAAGGCGCCTTCAGGGATTTCCGGCTCGATGCTGAATTCTTTTTCCAGCTGTTCAGGCTGCAGCGCCAGCGCATGCACCAAATTGCCCATATCCAGAACAGGAGATCGCGTTTTTTCAATGACTTTCGAGACGTGACGCTTTTCGAAATACATCAGAGATATACGGGCATCTTTAACCTGAGTAGAACTGATGCCGTTCGCCGCGTGGTAAATCTCGTTCGGAACACTTTCATATCGACCGGGCTCGAAGAATTCAGGCCATTTTGTTGCTTCAGGCTCTGGCTCATGCTCTTCTTCTGCAGTTGCTGATTGCTGGTCCTTCAATACTGCCGCGGTAAGGTCAGGGCAGCGCTCAGCAAGAATGTCGCGCATGTTCACGGCATCTGCTTGCGGAGCAGTTGCATCAGTGCCTTCGCTTGCTGATACCGCATTATCATTTTCGTCTTCGACTGGCTGAGCCGTTTCCATCTGCACATCGCTAGTGGTTTCCCCGGAATTAGCTGGATGTAATTTTTCTTCTGCAGCGCGCTGGCGCGCCTGGTCCACAATAGAAAGTGCTGAAGCTGGTGCTGGCTGGCTATCCATCAGACCATCAATCGAAAAAACACCATTGCCCATGTTTGAAACTACAGGCTGTTTGGGTTTAGTCAGGTCTTCCGTTACCCAGTTCGGTGCATCCGGATCGCTTACCCCTTCGATATATTCACCGCGCTCAGCTGCGAGAATCTTATCCACGGCAGACCGTTCTTTTTGGGCTTCCTCCACCAGTTGAGCGCCAACAACCTGATATTCGGTTGAGAGGTTTTCCAGCTCCGGTTTGTTTTCCTCGCCATCAATAGCTTTCTTCACGGTGTTAAGAACAACGGCGGCAGATGAGACATGCCCTGCTTTCTCAAGCGTTTCAGCAGAGGGCGTTTCATGCTTATGCTCTGTCAGGTTCGCATTGATATAGGTCTGCAGACTTACCGGGAAATGATGAATATCGCTGGTGGCGTCACGAATGAGGGCAAAAATGGCAGCGCGTGAATAATCCAGGATGCCTGCGGTTTTACGCAGCGCAGCAGACCATTCTTTGAATGGGCTTTCTTTTTTCTGGACGATTTCTTTAGCCCGGCGATGAATGGATGCCGGGAAATTGTAGATATCGAAATCCATCGGCATTGTGGCCAGCGCAATCTCAACATCAAGCGTATCTAGCGTATGTGTGTAGTCAGGATTGCGATCGGTTTTATTACCGCCGCCAGCATTCGTTCCTGCATCAGTTTTCATAACCGAAGAAATGCAGTTACCGGCAGCCCATTCCCTGGTGAGAATGCCGCGGTCGATCGCGTTCGTGGCGAACCACAGTTTTGCAAACTGGATACGTTTACCGAGCTCATGCCGTTTCCCTTCCGGGAAGACTTTTTTATTGGCGCTGGTGAATTTCCAGAGCGCCGGCATATCGTATTTTTTGATTTCAGGGATATTCTCGGCGGCCAGAATCAGATCCTGGACGGCTGCGTTATCAGTGTCCATTTCAAGAACTGACAGCTCCTGCCGGTGAGGCATGCTGATATGATAAACGTGACGTTCTTCGGCCATGTACTGCGCCAGCAGCTGAGCGCGAAAGGGGAGTTCTGCCACGTTAAATAGCGCGCTCGAATCGTCCTGGTATTCATCGCTACCGAAAGTTTCCACGGTCTCACCTTGTGCCGCGTCACCAGTAGTATTGGCATCAACCAGCTCGCCACTAACGGGCTCAGCAGATACTCCGGCATCATCGATGTGATGATCCGCAGGCGCCTGACCTGGCTTCAGAGCCCAGGTGCGGCCATCGTTGCCGAGCTGGTAGCGTTCGCACCATGAGTAATCGAGAACACCTTCCGCCGGCAGGTCATTGAATACCGGGAAATCGGTACGAATTGGTTTTTGATAGTCTTTGCCGCGGCCTGTTTCGATCCCAGCGTCTTCCAGATCGACGTCGAGCTGCAGTAGGGCGCGAGCTTCTGATTTATTAGTGCGCCAGATTACGGCATCAGCTTTACCCGATTTTTGAGTCGCTTTTATCAGATAAAAATATTCCATGTGATAGCCTCTATTTTGGATGTAGAATCCCCCGGGCCATTGGTAGCGCCCATTCAGGGTGGTCATTGGTTATTGGTAATTTCCGGTGGAACTTTGGTCGGTGTCACCGGACGTACAGCCCGCTTCGGCGGGTTTACGTTAGCTCTCGTGCGCCATCTGGTCGTAAGAGGCGCAGCGTTCAGAGCAGTACTCTTTTTCTTTCCGTGCGAGCTGGTTTCCCTGGAGATATAACAGGGGGCTTACTACTGGTTTTCCCTCGATTGCTTTACGGCAGTAACCGCATTTCTTCTGCATTCCTCCCCCTACATTTGCACCGTGAACCCGGCTGGATGCTCGTCCAGTACACCTTTCAGCGGATAACATTCAGCTTTCACGTGTTGCTCTTCTGCCGCTGCCTTGCAGTCATTCTCAGTGTCGTAAACCCCGAGCAGGACATCCTGATTACCGCCCGTCAGCATGCTGACGGTGAGAACCAGGGCAAACATCGTGCTCATGAAGGGTCTCCTTTTTGCGCGAGCATGTAGCACACCCGGCGGATGAAAGCTGACAGCGGACTTAAACGAACAGCCTGCTGACGAGCGGGTTTGCGTGCGAAATCAATCATAGAAATAACTCCCTCAGTGCGCTGATAAGCGCTATCCAGATGAAGAGTCCAATTACTGCCGAAATGACCAGGGCTCTGATGCCGCGCTTGCTCATTTCAACCTCTGCCTTGTCGCCGGCCAGCGGAACGTTTAAACCTACTGCGCGTTGATCTCTCCACCTCATCCGGTGTTTCGTATGCCGCCGGCAGCTACTTCGTGGGCTCCATGCCTGGGTGGTTTTTTTCGATGGAATAATTAAACACAATGTTTACTCAGTAGTCAACTAAATGAGTTGTTTTAAGTAAACAAAAAGTTTACACGCAATTGATTTAAGAGGTGGGTTGACTGTTTTTAATGCTGTTATTGGTTTAAAAATCATCAGCTAGAATGGTTGTGGAGCGAGATGAGTTGGATAGAGTTCGAGCTTTCATCGCTGACAGGATTGGATGTACTCAACTGCGCACCTTAGACAACGTCATTCCAAGGGAGCGCCAAAGGATGTATAGGAAAGGGAATCAGAGGGGATGGTATACTTATATTGGCTACGCCTGTGGTGAATCCATGTTCTGCTTGTAGTCATGAACGGTTGTTACATGATTGCTAGTAAAAAGCACGGCTTAAAGAGGAAGAATGATCGCAACGATGTTGAGGTTTACAACATTTGCATTAAAATACATGAAGCATAATTCTATGAATAATATGGGTTTTACAATTACAAGACTTTTATAATGTCCAATATATTGAATAGGTAATCTGCAAAGCTAGAGGTGTGCACACGGTTTCTCTCACCATAGAGAAACCATTCCGCCACCATGCGGAAGGCGAAAGGCCCCGAACAAAACTACTATTCGGGGATTTTATTCAGAGAGGTTTCTTAATATCACCATTTATAAGCAAATCGTAGGCTAAGAACAATTTCCTATAAACAGTCTTTAAGTTTTCATTATCACATGATATAAATTGTAAAAATATATCTTCTTTTACATAGACAGATAATTCACGCACATCTATGTGTCTAATATTTTTTATAACGACAACTGGTTCTTTTCGCTTGCTAAATCCTGCGTTTTTTATCTCTGTAATTGTGGTAAAGATTCGTTCTGCATTTGCTTTATCTAATGTTATAGAGTTAATTATATTATCCAAGTTACCATGACGCTCGATTCTTTGATTAAGTCGAGTTAATGCTTTTTGCTGCAAATTTAAATCACGGAAGTTGCAACTGGATATAATCTTTGAAAACGGTAATCTTATTGTATTTTTTGCATCAATGATAAACTCAATTGCTAACTTGTTGGATATTTCATTTTTCTCAAACAAATAGTCCTCTAGATAATTAAGTTCTTTTATTTGAGTGAAAACGTATTTTTTATCACCTAAAGCTACAACCAGGTTTTTTCCCTGTTTAACGCTTTCTTCAAGTTTATCTAAGTCTGATGGAGATACTAGTAATGTGTCGAGATTGCCTTTTTCGCCTTCATTAACAATAAGTGTCTTAATTGCTCTCTGATATCGTAAAACATCATAAGGAGACAATCCTTCATCAACAGTGCTTATCTCATCATAAATCTGTTTGTAATTGTCTGTTTCAACAGAGGTGTAAGTAACCTGAAGTTGCTGATCAGTTATTTGCTTTATGATTACTTGCTCTTCATTTGGTTTGTGTTGAATAAGAATTATTCTTTCAGCTGATTTCCTTCCATCTTCTTTTGGTAATTGTGATGAGAAGTCTGACAATAGTTTTTTCACATTTCTATCTGTTAACGAATACCCTATAAAGAGAATTGGATTTTTAATCATATTCGATAGTATTTTTGCACTTATGAGAATTGCACTATCATCATATTTCTCATAGTCCTCAGCGCTAATTACAATTGATTTCGGTTCCTTGATATCTCCATGTATCTTGTATAACTCACACCATCCGATGGTGTCTTCGAAGAAACCATTATTTCCAATATATAGTTTAGGGGTGACGCCTTGATCATTAAGCAGATGCTCTATAAAGGCATCATAATTAGTAGTAATGATCATTTTTGCTTTTTTTAATAGTGCTTTGAAAGAGTTTAATTCATCTAGGTCTACATCATCCTTAAGCGTAGGAGAAGAGAACCGTTGACATATTGAGTATTTGAAAGGTGAAATGTTTTCACTAAACACACGTTTTGCGTCTAGCCCTTCAAGTTTAATTGCGTTGCCAGTAAAAAGCTTGTTAAAGTCATTCTCTATTTTAGTTGCTGCTTCGGTGTATATTTTATGATCTAAATCAGAATCATCGCCAATGCTGGCTCGAAATTTCTCTTTTATTGTCAGAAGATAATTATAGAAATCTATTTCAGGATTTATTTTTTGCCAATACTCATTTAGTAAATCTTCCCAAGTAGGGTAATTTTTTAGATATCTTTTAGATATACCTGAACCAATGAATACGATAGGGTAGCTTTTGAATTCAAAAAGTTGGTTTGGCATATCAAAATCCTTCTAGTTAAACGAAGCATATTGTGTGTTTTATATCAGTTAAGACAAACATACCGTATTTATAGGGTTGAAAAGTAAAAATAACCGTCTTGCCTATATGTTTGTATCATGCTGCCGAACAACCAAAATACCTCATCAGCCCACTATTGAGTACGAATGCTGTCTATACCTCTGAGGCGGTTACTCAGCATCACCCTTAATCCGCCGCCCCATGTACTTGGCGTACAGCTCATCGAGCTCCTTCAGCCGAAGAGATATGATCCGCTGCATGTTCTGTTGTTCTTCTTCGTTTGGCAGTTGGTTGTAAAGTTCAAGCAACCTTCGCTCGTCAGGTCTCAATCCGTCTTTAGAGCCCACATCTTGGCCTAAAACCCATTCAAGGCTGACGCCAAGCGCATCCGCGAGCTTTATCGCAGAGCTTTTTCCTATTGCGCCCCGCACAAACCAGTTGTTAACAGACTGCGCGCTCACACCACAGATCCTCGCGATATCAGCTTTTGATATGCGCTTCTTCTCAATGATTTCGTTAAGCCGCTGAACCTGCGGGTTATCTGCTTGGTGCGTATTTTTTCTCATATATCACGATTTTAAACTAAATGTTTACGCTCACAACATTCATAAAGTTGACATTAAAATAAACATAATGTTTAATTTGATTCGTAAACTATAAGGAGTCACTTATGAATGCATTAGAGAAAGCCATAAAAAATGCCGGTAACGCAACAAAGCTTGCTGAAAAATTGGACGTCTCATCAATGACAATTAGTCATTGGAAAAAACGTTGTGGGGGGCTTGTGCCTCAGGGACGCATTTCCTCTATTTTTCAGGCTACAGGCATTACACCTCACGAACTTCGCCCTGATCTTTATCCAAATCCAACAGACGGCCTACCGAAAGAGGAAGGCTGACCATGCAAATACTCTCCTTTCAACAAAATACCGGATTCAAGACCGGCACTTTGATAAAGCGAAATCAGCTGAGAGAGTCAGATCACGACGCTATTCGCTCCGCCGTTCGCGCCTGGGCTGCAGCTGAAGGGCAGGATGTTGTGTCGGCACACATCATCGATGAGTGGCGACAGCAGGGCGGCGAGGAGATCGCGTTTCCTGATGATATCAGCCGTGCCCGCCAGAAGCTTTTTCGCTACCTGGACAACCCGGCCGAGTCTGAGCGCTATCGCGAGTATGTTCGCCTTCTTACACCGGCGATCATGGCCGTTCTTCCGCTGGAATACCGCCACCGCCTATTGCCCGAAGAGAGTTTTATGTCCCGACTGGCTCGTCTGGAGAAAGAAACCAGCGAAGCGAAGGTTGCCGTTGCTATGGGGGCACCACGCCATCAGAAGCTGAAAGAGCTGAGTGAGGGCATTGTCGAGATGTTCCGGGTTGACCCAGAGCTAACGGGGCCGCTAATGGCAATCGTCACCTCAATGCTCGGCACGTTGTAGCTGGAGGTTTACGTGAACCATATCGAATTCATTGAGAAAAACGTCCGCGAAGAGCTTATCCGGCAGGGATTTACCCAGTCAGTGGCTCAGGGGGGCATTTCAGGCTGTCGATATGTACAAGCGCATGTCACAGGCCAGTCGTAAGGGAGGCATTTTTGATGATGTTATGCGCCACGCCAGGCTGTGGGCTGAGAAGCAAACCAGCGCTGCAGAAAAGCGAGAAGCAAAGAAATCAATCCGTAAGGGGAATAGCCAGGTTGGGTTGTTCTGAGTGGGTGAAGACTGTTGTGCGCCAACACAGCCAGTCTTCGGGGTGTGAAAAAAGGGCTCTTAGTTCACGGAGTGAGTATGTCAAATACCGCTGAAGTTATCAATTTTCCGATTAAAACCGAGCGTTCGGGAGGTCAAATGGCCGACCTGGCTAACGGGTATACCAAGATCGCAAACGAGATACAGAAGCTCAAGCCACGTCTGCGGATGTCTGGTCGTGAGTGGCAGTGTCTTGAGGCTGTTATCTGGCTTACCTATGGATGGAACAAGAAGCAGGACCGAGTAACAAACACGGTGATTGCTGAGCTTACAGACCTCGGAGAGTCGCATATTTCCGACACAATCAAATCTCTCGCGGAGCGGAAAATTATCTTCGCTCATAAGCAGGGAGTGATGAAAATTGTCGGTATAAATACTGAGCTATCTGAGTGGATTTTAGACAAGCCGAAAACGGGAAAACTCTTCCCGGAATCGGGAAAAGTGTTACCGAAAACGGGAAAACTCTTCCCGGAAACGGGAGACACCCAATACAAGAACAAGAACAATAGTAAAAGATCTTCTTCGTCTCGGAATTCTAAAGAATCCCGAAACGAGGAAACTTTGAAGTTTCTCTCTCGTCATCCAGAAGCGTCCGATGGGATTTATACCCCTGCGGGAAAATCCTGGGGAACAGCTGACGACCTCAAAGCCGCGCGATGGATTTTCGATAAAGCCCTCACCGTGAATGCCTCACTCTCAGAACCGAACTGGGTTGAATGGGCAAACACCATCCGTCTGATGCGCATGCAGGACAAGCGCAGCCATTACGAAATCTGCGAATTGTTCAAGTGGGCCAACGAAGACAGCTTCTGGCAGAACAACATTCTGAGCCCCACCAGCCTGCGAAAACAGTGGGATAAGCTCACGACTAAACGTCAGCGCAACCCAAACCCACAACACGCGAAATCCTGTGCAGCTGCGCTGGACAATACCGACTGGATCAAGGGGGTACTTGAATGAAATCTCTCGCAGAAAGCATGCATAACTTTGACCGGAAGAACTTCCAGCGTATCGCAGCCGGCATGTCTGAAATGCAGGATGCGCATAGCTTTGCACATCAGGCGACAAAAACGGCTGAGATATTCAACGAGCTGTTTCGCCAGCTGCTCGCCGTATTCCCGGCACTGGCCAGCAAGTCTGCAGAAGACCTCAACGAGATGCGCCGGCAATGGCTTCTTGCGTTCAAAGAGAACGGGATCACCACCATGGAGCAGATTAACGCCGGAATGCGTGTTGCCCGCAAACAGGAAAAACCGTTCATGCCGTCGCCGGGACAATTCGTCGCCTGGTGCCGTTCAGAACAGGCTGTTTCTGCTGGACTGCCAGATGCGAATGAACTGGTTGATATGGTCTACCAGTATTGCCGAACTCGCGGACAGTACCCCGACGCAGAGTCATATCCTTGGCCTGAGCACAAAGTCATCCCGGCCACGCTGAAGCACAAAGCCTGCTACTGGATGGTCACGGGACTGTACACCGATATGCGCGCAAATGGCCTCAGCGATTCAGAACTGCGTCGTAAAGCATCGGATGAACTGTTGCGTATGGTTCGTCGCTTGAACGCCGGAGAAACGCTTCCAGAACCGGTTAAGCAGATCCCAAAACTCGGCGGACGTCCGTTAAGCAACGAGCAGGGGTTAAACAAAATTGCTGAGATTCGCGCGAAGTTCGGTTTGGGAAGAGAGCGGAATCATGGCTAGAGCATTTTCAACTGCTGAGCGCCGGGAGTATGTCCGCGCAGTGATTCGTCTCACGAAACATAAGGGGCGACTGACGACCAGCGAAGCAATGAAAAAACTGGGGTTAAGCCGCGATACCGTTCTGAAGTATTTCCGTGATGCGGAAGCCACTGGCGAAGTTGTTCGGCATGGCCGATCCGGTTTATTCCGCGATCAGCGCGCCATCATCGATTTTGACATGAAACGATTTGGTCTGGTGCCGAAAGCAGTTGTTGGGATGAATTACAGCCTGCTTGGCAGTCCTGTTTTTCAGCGAGTTTTAGATGTTCAGGAGGCTATTCATGGCTAAGAATTCTATCGATGTATACGGTGCCAGCGGCAAAACAAACGTGCTCAACTTCGAGCCTGAAAACCTGCACCTGGTCACCGATAAGGCCCACCCACTTTACGATGAGCGTATTCACCTTCCTATCAGCGAGGCAATGGTGCTGAACATCATGGACCAGGGAGTACTGGAACCAATCATTGTCTGGAAAGACCGCTGAGAGCGGGTTGTCCTGTGTGGTTGATGGTCGCCAGCGTGTGCGCCATACACTGGAAGCCAACAAGCGTCTGTCGAATGAGGGCAAAGAACCGTTACAGGTTCCGGCAGTCACTAAACGTGGCTCTGCTATCCGCATGGCGCAGGCGATGGTAAGCGCTAACGAAATCCGCCAGGCAGATACGCCGCTGGGCCGCGCAAAAAAAATGGCTGATGCGCTGGAACGTGGACACGATGAACAAGACCTCTCTCAGATGTTTGGCTGTAGCGTCCAGACCGTACGCGCAACGCTGTCACTGCTGGATGCTACTCAGGCTGTTCGCGATGCAGTGGAGTCTGGAACTGTCACCGTTACTCAGGCGCGTCAGCTGGTATCGCTTAAACCAGAAGAGCAGCGGGAGAAGGTCGCTCAAATCGAAGCGGCAACTGCTGGCACAACCGGCCATGAAAAAGCCCGGCGTCAGCGCGCTGTGCTTGGCGAAACTAAGTCACGTCTCAAATCACGCAAAGAAATCACAAAAGCCCTCGAAGGTGCCAGCGGTGAATACGCGGCGGCTCTGCGCTGGGTGCTTGGGGAGGCTGTATGACAATCGTAAAAACCCATACCGGCACCGTGATCACCAAAGACGGTCCGAAGGTAAAAAAACTGCACCAGACAGAGCGGATGTGGGTCGTCGGCAAAAACGAGTTTTACCACAAAGAAACCGGGCGCCGTCACTTTGCAGAAAATACGCGCCGCCGGTTGTTGTTGGAAACGATTGAGGCGATAGGTGGTTCACATGACTGAACACGTCGAAAAATACACAAACAAGGCTATAGAAATCATTGCCGACTATATCCAGCGCACTAACAAGAAAAACGAGCAGTTGCAGGAAGCGAAGGTGCGCTTGGATAAAAAAATCGCTCTGTTCGCAGACGATGAGAACTGCAACACAAACAGGCTGATGGCCGTATTTTTACCAGCAATGACCAGCCATACCCGAGATGGCTTTTTCGAAGAGATAGCCAGAGCCTTAGATAGGCTAGAGTCGGTGTGAAACAAACCACCGTATGGGGGGGAGGATGTTATAAACTATCAAGGAATGGTCGTCATGATACTCAACCTTTCCCTTCTAAATCCCAGCTAGTACAAGGCGTAGTTTAATACTAATTGAAATATTACAATGCCGTTCAGAGAGTCGCATACTGCGAAAGTCCATAATCGATACAGGTATTGAACGGAGAAGAATTGATGACTGACAACGTTCTGACTGATGAAGAATTGAATGCTATCATCGCAAAATTACAAGCACACTATGCAACAATGTCTGAATTTGGCTTGAAGAAGAAACCGAAGAGGCTAGTCAGTTACTAAGGGGGTTATGTGAATTGAGGCAGCACAGACTATTGGCATTGCTGTGATCATTTGTATAGCGTAATAAGAGAGCATCAGTTTCCCTGCTATGAAGATGAGTATTTCTTAGGTTCAGGGCTCTTTCAAAGTTAGCAAATGCTCTTTTTTGCTGTATATTAATATAAAAACGGAAGTAAGTGAGCGAATTTTTATAACTCGATAGCATATGGAGATAGTGATGAAGAAAAAGATTGGAAACATATTACCTGTATTGCTGGCAGCGGTATTCATCGCCTCATGTAGCGTTCATGCTAAAAACAGAGAGCTCAGTTTCAGTGCAGGGGATGAAACCTTCACATTGAAAAAAGATTGTATTGATGATGTTTCATTTAAAGATGCATCCTCTCCCAGCGTTTTTATAAAAGTCAAAAAGAGTGAAGTCTGCTCTCAAAAATTCGACAAGCTTATCTCTGATAATATAGGAAAAAATCTAGTCGTCACTTTCAATAGTCAGGCTCTCCTGAATGCTAAAATTGCATCACAGATAAAAACAGAAGACGGATTTAATCTTTCCGTACCTAATAAAGATACGGCTCATAGTATTTATGGGGTTTATGAATAACATAAATGGGCACCTTGTAAAAGGCGCCCTGTATTTAGTAGTTAATATTGAATGCTAATATTTTGCCCGATCGTATGGCTCTTAAAACGAATACGATCAGTTCCTGCACCATTATTATCTGTTACTTGATATGAACCAGGGCCTAAAGTATTAATCGTAACCATACCATTTGTGCCGGCATACTCAATTTGTATAGAAAAAGTTGATGGAGCTTCAGACACAGTATCAAAATTGATTGTATATACGTCAACACCAACATGCGAAGCTAAATCAACCCATGGACCCCAAGTGAGCGGAGGTGCCCATGCTTGTGTGGAGGCGCCATGATTCTGACCACCGGGTGTTCCACGAGCTTTAGAACGATTAGCGAAAGCAAATAATTGATGAAAACTATCGAAACTGATGGATAAACCATCGGTAAGAATTAAGCGCGGCTGTTGATTATGATACTTTTTCGCTAAAACAGTAATACGTTCTTCAACCTGCCCGATGGGGATATAGTTCGTTACTAATCGATATCCATTGGCAGGTGTACCATTTTCCACTACGACTTTGGTGTCAACTGGTAATGAATCAACGTCTGGTCTGATTTCACTTTTCTTCCTTTCAGAGATATCTACTGGCCACCCGTCTGGGGTAATAGCGACTGGGAAATTGACTCCTCCTTTAATGTGACCAGTCACAGGTACGTGTGGGGCATTCGAACCACCTGGAATAGATAAGTCTTGTCCAAAACTGGGTGATGCAGTGCCTTTTACAACCATGGTTTCATCAGCCATGATAATTCCTCTTTGACGTTTAAAGTTGTAAATAAAATACTGTATAAATAACCAGTATTTCTACTGTATTGTTGTTGATAATCATTGTCAACAAGTCTGGAGTTTTTTTTAGGTTGGAACAGTCATTAGCCTGTTATGCGCATCATTCAAACATTTGACCTTAAGGTTGAACAATATTATTTTTGAGTGTACTGTTTGTATATACAGTGCTTTTGGGGGTGTTAATGTACACCGAACTGAAAATGAATAAGTGGATAAAGTCATCTACAGTTGCGGAACTGGCGTTATGTGAGTACGTCTGCAGGTCACTCAGGGAGGGAACGTGACGATTTGTTTTGAAACTCCTAATGATCAGGCTTGGTACGATGTAGTAAGGCGGACTGATGGGGTCGTTATATGTAGCTTTCCTTCAACGGGAAGGCATCTCGTTTATAGGTCCGATGGTATTATCTCCATGCGCCCATTATTGCCAGAAGAAGAAATATTTACCTTAAATGGATTTATGAGGTTTGCTGAACGACTCGGCTATCGTGTTATTCCACCTTCTGATAATATGAAATCAACGGCCTGAACAACCGTTACCTACTGCGCCACGGAGAAAAACCATGGCGCAATTGCACTTAATAAAACATTCTCAAGGTATCCTGATCCCCGCAACGCCGGAGACCAGCGATTTTCTTCAAACAAAATGCAAGCTCGGTGCCGTCCTGGAGGCCGAATATAAGCTTGTCCGCAACCCGGCGTTTCACCGCCGATATTTCGCCTTACTCAATCTGGGCTTTGAATACTGGGAGCCTACTGGCGGCGCAATCTCTTCGAACGAGCGCAGGCTAATTCTCGGTTATTCCAAATTCCTTGCATCCCATGGTGGCAATGAATCGGTATTCCAGGATATCGCCGAGCAATATCTTGACCGCGTCGCAGAAAAACGAGCCGGAAGCATCAGTATCTGCAAATCCTTTGACGCCTATCGCTCATGGGTAATCGTGGAAGCCGGCCATTACGATGCGCTTCAGCTGCCAGATGGCACTCTGAAAAAGCACCCACGCAGCATTTCTTTCGCGAGTATGGACGAAACCGAATTCCACCAGCTTTACCAGGCCTCACTGGATGTGCTCTGGCGGTGGATTCTGTCCCATAAATTCGCCAGTCGTGAAGCTGCTGAAAATGCAGCGTCTCAATTGCTCAGCTTTGCGGGGTGAATCGATGAAATATTCATGGTTTCACCATCACGACTGCACGACCGAGCAGGCCGATGAACTGATAGATAATTACCGCAAACGCGGGGTAAAGGTCGAACGTAGTTTAAACCAGGACTTTACGACCTGGACCGTCAGCGCTCAGCTGGTGGAAGACAAGAATCCACCGCGCCCTGATTCCCGCTGGCGCAACCGGATGTGGGGTTGAATATGGCAAAGAGACCCCAACGACGCTGCAAAATCTGCCGGGCGAAATTCACTCCAGCTTTCGAGAACCACCGCTGGTGCTCTCCTGAGCATGGCGCTGAATTTGCCATGCAGGAATTGGAGAAGAAGCGCGAAAAACAGGCGCATGCGAAAGCGAAGAAAGAGCGCGCCGAATGGCGTAAACGCAAAGCCTCGGTGAAGCCCCTCAGGCACTGGGAAGATATGACCCAGCGTGTCGTTAACGACTATATCCGCGAACGAGACTACGACTTGCCATGCATCAGCTGCGGCACTTTTGACACGGTTCAGTGGGAGGCTGGTCATTACCGTTCCCGCGGTAAAGCATCGCACCTGCGTTACAACGAGGACAACATTCACAAGCAGTGCCATCACTGCAACGTGCAGATGTCAGGAAACCAGCAGCAGTACCGCATTGGCCTGGTAGAGAAAATCGGCGCTGAGCGCGTCGAGGCGCTGGAAAACAACAACACCCCTCACCGATACACCATCGAAGAACTGGAAGGCATCAGACGCCATTACAGCGCGCTACGCCGTGCGCTAATAAAACAACGGGAGGCCGCATGAGCCGTGACGGTATCGAACGTATCCGCGAACGCTGGCAAAAGCTCCGCCTCTGCCGGCACCGCGGAACAGTAATGACCGATTATCGAATTTTGAAAAACTTTGTCCGCATTTATCAGTATCTGGGAGAAATAGCATGAACCTCGAAAATACAGTGAAATACCACTTCGCGAAGTCCACTATGATTAGCGATTCTCCACGAGCGACGACATCAGACTCATTAACCGGCACTGACATTATGGCTGCAATGGGCATGACACAGGAACGTGCTGCTATGGGGTATAGCGCTTTTCTGGGCAAGATGGGCATTAGCAACAATGATCGAGAACGAGCTATCGGTCTATTAGCTGAATATGCGCTGACAAAATGCGATAAAGTTGCCGCGCTGCGCAAGCTCGCGACGAACGTAAAACCTCAGGTTATTCAGATCCTCGCAACGTTCGCCTTTGAGGACTATTCGCGAAGCGCTTCCAGCAAAAAAAAATGTGACTGCTGCTGCGGTTCCGGATTCATCGACGTAGAGGTCTTCACCAACAAAGTATCGTATCCGGACGGCAAACCGCCGAAGTGGGTCAAAGTTACAAAGGGGATCTATCCATCATACTGGGAGGAGGTGAAGTCGGTCCGGGAGCAGGTCCGGGTGCTTTGCCAAAAGTGCAAGGGAAAAAGGACTGTTAGCGCTGCCTGTAACGACTGCCACGGTCGGGGGAAGGTAGTGAACCAGGATGAGACGGAGAAGCAGGGAGTGCCTGTCATGGGCAACTGCAAGCGCTGTGGTGGTCGTGGGTATGAGCGAATCCTCTCCACTGCTGTGCACAGTGCCATTTGCCAGGTAACGGATGCCATCACCCTGGATACATGGAAGAAGACGGTTAAACCATTTTTTGACGAACTGATCACTAAATTCGATATAGAAGAGGCATGGGCGGAGGGACAGCTCAAACAAATAACGCGCTGAGATATTTACTTTTCCCGAATTCGTGTTAATTTGTTCTAACGATGGGCATTGTCTGTTCACCGTTGATCAACCCGCCAGCGAGCGGGTTTTTTTATGGACATAAATTACCATTGCCATTCGCATGTGTATAATTCCCTGCTTTGCATCAGGCGATATTATGAGAAAGATTATTTTCCCAGCATTGTTTTTAGTGGCTTCCGCGCATGCCACTAACCAGCCAACGATGATGGTTTTCAAATGCTCTCCAGAACATTCTAAAAACAACACTATGGTTACTTGGCAAGATGTGAAGAAACAAGATGGCTGGCATCGTTATGCTAGCTGGAAAGATAAGGAGGGAGAGCATTATGGCATTGAACTGTATTTCAATGGTTCATCGCCTAATAAGGATGGACAGATTGAGGATATATATGTGTTTGGCAATATGGATAGCCAGAAAAAAATATCAGGACCCGCAATCTCTATGATTCTCAATAAAAAGGCAAAGTTGCTAACTTACAGTATTACGAACGACTTGGTAGGGTCGGACGTGCACAACCCTCTGGAGAAAGGGACGTGCACCTTAAGCGATAAAGGTTAAATCTACTATCGAGCCACATCAGTATAACAACTTCATTAAAGCTGCCTTTTGGCGGCTTTTTTTATATCAGGCTCACGGGAATCATCTGCGACGAGCTTGGTTGATAAATCAGCCCAACGGTCCTGACCCTTTCAAACACACACAGCACCCCGTTTTTTCGGAGGTGATATGGCTAAACGTATGCAAGATAAAGAAAGCATTGCCGGAGTCTCATGGCTGATTGTCCTTGCTCTGTCATGCTGGGGCGGTCTTGTCCGATACCTGATTGACGTTAAGCAAAACAAAGCTACCTGGAGCTGGATTAACGCTCTCGCGCAAATCGTGGTTTCAGGATTCACCGGTGTCATCGGTGGGCTTGTCAGCATAGAAGGCGGCCTAAGTATTTACATGATTCTGGCCACTGCCGGTATCAGTGGGACTATGGGTTCTGTAGCGCTCACGTATTTCTGGGAGCGAATCACCGGAGTGAGAGCACAATGACAGCAGACCAGATTATCGAGGGTATCCTCGGCAAAGAGGGTGGTTATGTCGATCACCCCTCTGATAAAGGCGGCCCTACTCGCTGGGGTATCACGCAGAACACAGCGCGTGCATACGGTTACAAAGGCGATATGAAAGAGCTCCCTCGGGAAACTGCGAAAGAAATCTATATGCAGCAGTATTGGCTGGAGCCCAAATTTGACAAGATCGCCGAATTGTCACCATCAATCGCAGAAGAGTTATGCGATACCGGCGTCAACATGGGGCCGCGTGTTTCCACAACGTTCCTTCAGCGTTGGCTGACGGCACTGAACCAACGCGGCAAACTATATCCCGACCTGAAACCTGATGGCGTCATTGGGAACATCACGATCGCCGCGCTGCGCAGTTACCTAGCCGTACGGGGTAGCGCAGGGGGCACGGTGATACAGAAAGGGTTGAACTGCAGTCAGGGCGCACGGTATCTCGAACTTGCGGAAGCGCGGGAAGCCAATGAAGAATTTCTCTTCGGGTGGGTGAAGGAGAGAGTAAACCTATGAAGCTAATTATCTTCTTTCTGCTTGCGCTGGTGGTTGTTTTAACGTTGTTGCTGTTAAGAAAGTATACCCGGATTGAGTTTGTGGGACATGCTCGCCTGTTACTTAGAACTTGGTCTGTTCGTCTGGGGACTGCTGGCGCGCTGGTCGGTGTATGGGCGCAGTCATTCCCGGATGCCGCGCTTCATGCTTGGGCAATGCTGCCGCCGGATATCAAAAACATCCTTCCGCCAAATATCGTTGCACTAATTAGCCCTGCGCTGGTAGTGCTGGCGGTGCTCTCACAATATGTACGGCAGCCGGCATTGAAAGATAAGGCCGACAAACAGAAAGAGCCGAAGCAATGAGTTTTGAAATTATTGCTGGGCTGGTGGTCCTTATCCTGGGTGCTATCGCTGGTGCATTCGGTATTGGCCATGCTCGCGGTACCAGCAAGGCAGAAGCCAAATCAGCACAAACGCGTACTGAAGAGAAAGCCGCTGCTAGCGTCGCCGCGTCTGAACGGAAAGAGGAAGCCACAAGAGAGGCCTGCAATGTACAGCAGACAGTTAGCCATATGCCTGATGACGATGTTGATCGGGAGCTGCGCGAAAAGTTTACCCGCCCCGGTGGTGGTTGATACGGCCTGCAACTGGGTACGAATCATCTACCTGACCGACTACGATATCAATGTGCTGGATAAGCAGACCAAGCGCGACATTCTGGCGCACAACAAATCAGTGCTGGCCAATTGCTCGCAAATTACAGAGAAGGGTGCTAAGTAATACAGAGAAGGTCTAACTTATTGATATATATACTGCCACTTTAGTAAAAATCTGAAAGCGAGACAATAGAGCGGTAAACAATGAAAAGTTTGTATCTAATTCATGGGCGCTAATGCACTATTGATTTTTAAATTCCTTCAATCTAAGAAGCTGCCCATGACGAAAAATTCACTTCCTAAACTTCCCCACGATTATCGTTACGGAGACGAACACTCAATCCAGCCTCATTCTGATGGGGAATATTTTGCGCCACAGGGGTGTGTTATCAAGTCTGTTGATCTTTCTAACGGAGTGGTTATCTATGTTCCTATCCAGCGCTACATTGAGCATTTAAATATATGGTTCACTGTCTAAGGAACCCTCGAGTAATTTGTTAGCAACCCACTTGGTTGGAGCGAATTGATCATTGGTATCAAAAGAACAGCATATACATCTTTTGTTCTGGTTCAATGTTCTGGATAGTAGTGAATAATTAATATAAAGGGCTTTTTCAGTAATTAAATGATATCGATAGCCAAAATGAAGCTATCATCTCGTAACTACTGCCAGCTAACACCGAAATGGCAGAGGTCAGTTATTAAGCAGAAAAGTCTCACCCGGGTGGCTCCTTAGAGATTTTAGTTTTCTAACTGGTATTAACCAAAGGTCGCATCTTTATGCGGCCTTTTTTATTGTGCGCAACAAGTATCCTGTAGGTAACCGCTCTGCTTGTATACGTGGCAAGGATAAATGCGAATGCATCACAGAGGCCATTCTCAGAGTGACCTCGATAATGCCCCACATCGCACAGAGGTAAGACATGTCAGAGATCACCGCATCCGAACAAATCCGCCTAGATATCATCAAGAAAGTTAACTACGACACTGCCGCGGCTAAGCTGGCCATTGATTGGGTTGGCGATAGCTATCTCAAAGCAGAGCTCTTTGCAGACTCTTTCGATCGTGTTTACACGGAAAGTGAGATTGTCTCGAAAACCCGAAAGGCTATTCAGGAAGCAACCGAAGCGCTGGCACTGTTTGATACAGTCACGGAGCAGTCCAGTTAAGTCGTTACAGCAGGCATTCTATGAGTGCATGTGATAATGACAATTTGTGGTGTACTTGTTAATCGTCAAAGAAGCAGGAGATAGAACGCAACTATCACGATGGCTACCCTACAGAGAGAGGCACACCCGAGCCAATATGTACACCACAACCCACACAGGCCACAGGCGTTCGCTGGTGGCTTTTTTTATTGGAGTAATCCATGGCAAAGCCGGACTGGGGCGAGCTTCAGCAACGGTTCCTGTCCGATCATGCCGCAACCGGCGTATCACCGAAGGATTGGTGTGAAGCGCAGGGACTGAATTACGCTACTGCCCGCCGATATATCAAGAAACCCACTGCGCAAAAACCTGCGCAGAAGAAATTGCGCACTGCGCAAAAGGAAAAGTGCGCAGAAGAGCTGGTGGATAGCAAACTGAGTCCAAAGGTAAAGCGCTTCATTGCCGAATACCTCAAGGACAATAACGCCACTGCCGCCGCAGAGCGAGCGGGTTATAGCGACCCAAACTATGGCCGTCAGCTTCTAACGAATCCTAACGTTACGCAGGCCATTGCGCAGCAGCAGAAAGCATCCATTGCGCGCACGCTGGGAAGTGCTGATGAAGTGCTTGAGCAGATGTGGCGGCTGGCAACTTTCGACGCCAACCAGCTTTCTCAGTATCGCCGCGGTAGCTGCCGTTACTGCTGGGGCTTCGGTCATCAGTATCAGTGGCGCGATGCCGTAGAGTACGAAGAGAAGCGCCTCGAAGCACTTGAGCGTAAACGTCGGGAACCTTTGGATGATGGGGGATACGGCTACGACCACACTAGCGCACCTAACCCGGAATGTCCTCGCTGCAATGGGGATGGTATCGGCCAGCCTTTCTTCGCTGATACGCGCAAGCTGGCGCCTGATGCAGCGCTTGCCTATTCCGGCGTGAAGCTCGGAAAGAACGGTGTGGAGATAACCGCTATCAGCCGCGAGCGAATGTTCGAGGCGGTGATGAAGCGTCTCGGCCTGGCTGATAGTGAATTCGCCCAGCGCCTGCAGCAGATAGAAATTGAGCGCCGGCAGCTGGAGATCGACAAACTTCGCAAAGAACTGGCCGCTGACCCGGAAGATGACGAGCCAACGCCAGTTGCGATCAATATCAACGTAGTCGATGCGCGAGTGAGGGAAGAGGATGGCGATAGCACCGACGCTTAACGTTCCTCAGGCCAAATTCCTTGCGATGCAGTACAAGTTTAAGGCCTATGTCGCCGGCTTCGGTTCTGGCAAAACATGGGTCGGTTGCGGCGGCATCTGCAAAGGAATGTGGGAACACCCAAAAATCAACCAGGGTTACTTTGCCCCTACGTATCCGCAGATCCGTGACATCTTTTATCCCACCGTTGAGGAAGTAGCCAATGACTGGGGGCTGAATGTCAAAATCAACGAGGGGAACAAAGAGGTTCACTTCTACGCCGGGCGCCAGTATCGCGGAACCACGATCTGCCGCTCGATGGAGAAACCACAAACCATCGTTGGTTTTAAAATTGGTAACGCGCTGATTGATGAGCTGGACGTGATGCCCGCGCAAAAGGCGCAATTAGCCTGGCGAAAAATCATCGCGCGTATGCGTTACAAGGTGCCCGGCCTGCGTAACGGAATAGACGTCACCACGACGCCGGAAGGGTTTAAATTCGTTTATCAGCAGTTCGCAAAGGCTGTGCGTGATAAACCCTCTCTCTCAACGCTGTACGGACTGGTTCAGGCCTCGACGTTCGACAACGAAAAGAACCTGCCGGCGGACTACATCCCGTCATTGATGGAGTCATACCCGCCGGAACTGATAAAGGCTTATCTGCGTGGCCAGTTCACCAACCTGACCAGCGGGACGATTTACCATCAGTTCGATCGTAAGCTGAATAACTGCCGGGAAGAGGAGCAGCCCGGCGAGCCTCTGTATATTGGTATGGACTTTAACGTCGGGAAGATGGCCGGGATTGTTCACGTGTTACGTCTGGGGCTTCCGTTTGCGGTGAATGAAATCGTGAAGGCTTACGATACCCCTGACATGATTCGCATCATCAAAGAACGGTTCTGGCTGTACGACGGCAAAGATTATCGCAAGGTGCGTGAAATCTATATCTATCCGGATGCTTCCGGTGATTCTCGTAAATCCAGCAATGCCAGCGCCACTGATATCGCCCAGCTTAAGCAGGCTGGCTTCAATGTGGTTGTTAATGCATCAAACCCACCAGTGAAAGACCGCATCAACTCGATGAATGCCATGTTCTGCAATGGCAACGGCGAACGTCGCTACAAGGTGAACGTACAGCGCTGCCCGGTGTACGCAGAATCGCTCGAACAACAGGTCTGGGCCGAGAACGGTGAGCCGGATAAAACGGCGGATAACGATCACCCTAACGATGCCGGCGGGTATTTCATTGTGAAGCAATTCCCGATCATCAAACCAACCGGAAAAGTCACCCAACTGCGGATGTAAAAACATGCCTGATATTTCAACGCCCAACCTCGACTATAACGATATGGTTGAGGCATGGGATATTAATGATGCGCTGATGGGCGGCACGCTGGAAATGCGCCGGCAGGGCAAGAAGTATCTCCCGAAATGGCCGAACGAAGATCCTGAAAGCTATAAGGAGCGTTTAGCTTCGGCAACGTTACTACCTGCCTATGAAGAGGCCATTAAACAAAACATCGGGCGAGTGTTTGCTGAGCCGACGGTATTGAGTGAGGACTCTCCTGAACAAATACGAGAGTTGTCGCCAGATATTGATATGGAAGGAAACCGGCTCGATGTCTGGGCACAGCAATTTTTCAGCATCGGATTCCAGTATGGTCTGGTACATGCGCTGGTGGACTTCCCGAAAATTGACCCGGAGGCAGTAAAAACTAAAGCCGACGAAAAAGCCGCGGGATCCCGCCCGTATGCCACGATGTTAAATCCTCGCCAGGTCATCGGCTGGAAATCGAAAGTGGTTAAAGGGAAAGTGGTGCTGACCGATCTGCGTATCAGAGAGGTCATCATTATTGATGGCGATGATTACGGGCAAACGAAAGTTGAGCAAATACGCCATATCATGCCGGGTAAGGTTGAAATTTATCGCCGAAATAAAGGTGAAAATGGTGAAAGCCAGTGGCAGATTCACGACGAGTGGGAAACCAGTCGCGATGATATTCCCCTGGTGACGCTTTACACGAAGCGAACAGGCTTTATGCGCGGTTCACCGCCACTGCTTAATCTCGCTTTACTGAATATCAAGCACTGGCAGAGTCAGAGTGAACAGGACAACATCCTGCATGTCGCTCGTGTGCCGTTGCTGGTGGCTTACGGTCTGGCTGATGGCGAAACGTTGACGATAGGTTCTTCCTCTGCGACTCGTTTCGATGACCGCCAGCGGCAGGGACTGGAATATGTCGAGCATACCGGGGCTGCGATTGAAGCCGGTAAGATTTCCCTTGAGGATCTGGAAAACCAGATGCGTCAGGCCGGCGCAAAATTGCTGCGCGCGGAAAACACATCGACTAAATCCTTAGACCAGACTCACGAAGAGCGGATGCAGGAGAATTCACCTCTCTACACCATGGCAAGCTCGCTTGAGGATGCGCTCGATAATATCCTGCAGATTATGGCGGAATGGCTGGGCGAGAAAGAAGGCGGCAATGTCGATGTACGCACCGAACTGGACGTTTCAGCCCAGACGTTTGATGCCGCAGCTGCAACGGCTGTTCAGTCGCTCCGTCAGGGGGGGGATATACGTCAGGTTGATGCTGTTCGCGTTTTGCAGGCCCTCAAATTTATCGATCCGGACGCGAAGCCCGAAGAGGTAATCGACGAGTTGCGGAATCAGCAGGTCACGCTTGCCGGCGGGCTGAGTAACCAGGGGGGTGCAAATGGCAACGGCGAATGACAAGCTTCAGGATGAATCGATAGCGCATGCGATATGGGTAGCGCGGTACAGCACCAGCGTTGCAAACAGAATGATAAAAATCCTGAATGACAGCGATGCGGAACTGACAGCCAGATTGCTGGTGGCGATGGATAGTCTGGATGCTGACAGCTTTACCGTGTCGCGAATGGAAGCGCTGCTCGTTAGTGTCAGAGCTCTCAATCGTGAGGCTGTGCAGTCAATGTACGCGGGCCTATCTGATGAGCTGCAGCAACTCGCCCAGCACGAAGCAGGCTTTCAGATGAGCCTGTTCCAGTTTGCGATCCCCGATGATGTTCTATCGCTTCATCCACTGGTGGGCATTTCACCGGATGTCGTTTATGCAACTGCGATGGCACAGCCGTTTCAGGGGCGCCTGCTTTCGGAGTGGGCAGATAACCTTGAAGCTGACAGGATGGCTAGAATATCCAATACAGTGCGGCAGGGTTTTCTCCTGGGCGATACCCATGAGCAAATCGCCAGAAAGGTCCGGGGTCATGCTAACCGTGGCTATCAGGATGGCGCGCTGCAGATGAGCCGCTCCAATGCTGGCAGTATTGCAAAAACGGCTGTAGGGCATCTTGCTTCGACTGCCAGGAAAAGCTTTGCAGACGCGAACGATGACATTTTGAAGGGTAAGCAGTGGTTATCCACTTTGGATAACCGTACATCAAAAGACTGTCGGATTCGCGACCGCCTCAAGTACACACTGGATAACAAGCCGATCGGCCATAAGGTGCCGTATCTGCAGGGACCCGGGAAAATCCATTTCTGCTGTCGCAGCGTCGAAACCTACATCCTGAAATCGTCTGATGAGCTCGGTATTGCTGTAGGGCAAATATCAAATAGCTCGCGCGCCAGCATGGACGGGCAGGTGCCTTTGGATACCGATTATCAGGGCTGGTTCTCGCGCCAGTCGTTCACGCGACAGTCCCAGATCGTTGGCGTAACCCGGGCCCGGCTGATTCGTGACGGCGGCATGTCGCCTGATGACTTCTACAACGACAAGGGCGAATGGCTGACTCTGGAGCAACTTCGTAACCTGGATGCTCAGGCGTTCAGCAACGCCAGACTTTAAAGCTTTTTAAGTCTTCAATCAGGCTGCCTCCGGGCGGCCTTTTTTATTGCCGTGATCCGGATGGTGAGCGGTGCAACGGTCGGATGACCACCGAAAAGGTAACCACATGAAACTGAAAACAGTCGAAGTTAACGGCAAAAGCTATGCAGAAGTCGATTCCAGCGGTTTACCCGTCTACGTCCACGATGACGGCCAGGAAGTTGGTTTTGATGCTGTGCAGGCCGTTGGGAAAATCTCCTCTCTGAATGGCGAGGCAAAATCTCATCGTGAAGCCAAAGAAGCCGCTGAAGCCGGTCTGGCTAAGTTTGCCAAAATCGGCGATCCGGCAAAGGCGCTCGAAGCGCTGGAGATGATGACTAAAATCGACCAGAAAAAACTGATCGACGCAGGCGCCGTTGATCAGGTTAAAGCGGATATCACCAAATCCTTCCAGGCGCAGCTTGATGAAGCTACCCAGCGTGCGACGACCCTTGAAGGCCAGCTTTATCAGGAAATGATCGGCGGCCGTTTCTCTGGGTCGAAATTCATCGCAGATAAAGTAGCAATCCCGGCAGATATGCTTCAGGCGCGGTTCGGTCAATCCTTCAAAGTCGAGGATGGCAAAGTCGTTGCCTATGACGGTTCAGGCAACAAAATTTATTCCCGCTCTAAACCGGGCGAACTGGCGGCCTTTGATGAGGCGCTGGAGTTCCTGGTGGAGCAGTACCCACAGAAAGACCACATTCTGAAGGCCAGCGGCAACCAGGGAGGCGGCTCACGGCAGTCTCAGCATTCACTCGGGCAGAAAACGATGAAACGCGATGCGTTTACCAGTTTGAGCCCGACAGATCAGCAATCAACTCTCAAAGACGGTATCACCATCGTCGATTAATTCTTTGCCAGCTGCCGGATGGCTGCTGGTGCCGGAGCTGGATAGCTCAACCAACCCTATATTTTAATCTCCAAGGAATCCATACACATGGCTAATACGCTTACCGGGTTGATCCCGACTATCTTCACGGCTCTGGATACCGTATCTCGCGAACAGGTCGGTTTTATCCCGGCTGTATCGCGTAATGCGAAAGCTGATGCAGCTGCGAAGGACCAGACTGTTACTGCGCCGGTTGCGCCACCGGCAACCACTGTTGATATTACCCCGGGGGCTACTGCGCCAAATGACGGCGACCAGACGATCGGCGCCGTTGATGTCAAAATCACCAAATCCAAAATGGCCCCGGTCAAATGGAACGGTGAGGAACAACTGGCGCTGGGGCCCGCAGGGACATACAACACCATCCTTGCTGATCAGTTTAAGCAGGCTTTTCGCGCGCTGGCTAATGAGATGGATGCAGATCTCGCGGCTTTGTATTTCGCTTCCTCCCGCGCTGTCGGTACGGCTGGTACTGCCCCATTCGGGATTGCGGGCGATCTGTCAGATGCGGCAAATGCGCGCCAGGTATTGTCCGATAACGGCTCCCCGACTACCGATTTGCAGATGGTCCTTGGTTCCTCTGCGATTGCTAACCTCCGTGGTAAACAGTCAGTTCTGTTCAAGGTGAACGAGTCTGGTACCGATGCGCTGCTGCGTGAAGGTATCGTGGGCCGTCTGGAGGGATTCAACATCCACGAATCTGCACACGTCAAAAAACGTGCAGCATCGGCTGCCGCTGATTATCTGGTAAATGGTGCAAAATCTGAGGGTGACATCCTGATCGCGATTGATACCGGCACGGGTTCTTTCACGGCAGGTGATATTGTGACGTTTGACGGTGACAGCAACAAATACCTCGTTGCTGCAGCTACTGCTACCACTATTACCCTGGCGGCACCGGGCTTGCGTCAGGCGCTGGCGGATAACTCCGCGATTACTACCGTAGGTGGATATACCGCAAACATGGCATTCGACCGTAACGCGTTCCTGCTGGCTGCGCGTACCCCGGCAATGCCGCAGGGCGGTGATACTGCGGATGACGTCATGAACGTTACTGACCCGGTGTCAGGCATCACTTATCAGGTTGCTCTGTACCGCCAGTATCGCCAGGTGCGTTACGAAGTCGGTTTGTCCTGGGGCGTAGCAGCAGTTAAGTCGGCGCACTCAGCGTTGTTGCTGGGCTGATAAATAGGGGCTTCGGCCCCTTTATTTTTGTGGAGGGCTTATGGCCGGATTAACAAAAGAGCAGCGCGCACAACGAGCTGCTGAGCAAACTGCGTTTACGCAGGCGGATAACAACGTATCTGTATCGACCACATCGCAGTTGGTGGCGATGGTTACCGATTTCCCGGCATTCCCCGGCGCTCCTAATACCGCCAACGTTCACCCTGATGAAGTGGAGAACTGGAAGGCGCACGGCTGGAAAGAAATGGAGTGATGCATGATCACTTTCATCACCGTTGGAGATGTCAATTCGATTCTCGGTGCCACCTGGACAGATGAAAGCAAAAAAGCCAAATCTGTGCTGATGACTAATACCTGGATGAATGGGCTTAACCTGAAACTGCCGTGCGATAAGGCAACTCACGAAACCATCATTCCTGACGATGTAAAACAGGCTGGCGCCTATGCGGCGCTGGCGGCGGCAAATGGCGGGTTGTATCAGCAGAAAACTGACTCTGGCGTGCTCCTCAGCAAGACGGTAGATGCCGACGATGTCAGCGTTTCCAAAACCTTCGCAGAACTCGCTACCAACAGCTCTGCATTGCTTGATTCTGATCTGCAGCTGGCGCTTGCAATGCTTAAGCCATATGGCGTTAGTCAGTCTCAGGTGCGGCTGGTAAGGGGGTAACATGCAAAATCCGGATGTGCATTATGCCGGTGACGGGCTCGGTCCTCGCGATGTATTTGTGAATGGAAACCCGTTCAAACATGTCGTTTACGCAAACCCGGCAAAGGGCGTTGTTGAGTTTGCTCCGCTCCCGCTGCGGGTTAAGCGCAACGGCGAAATTTATACCCGAAAACTCCACGGTACGGTGATCGTTAAACCTCAGCTGCGTAGTGGTGGGTGCAATGGGAATTCGTGACGAACTGCAAACCGAAGTCGCCGCGGCATTCGATACCGACCTGAAGGATGCTGTTAAGGATTTCACTGGAACATACACCGTTCGAGGTGACTGGGACCCGGTTACGGAAACCGGCACTGAAACGCAGGTGACTTACTCGGGGCGCGGAGTGCTGGCGCGCTATAAACTCCGCCGCATCGATGGCGTTAATATCCTTCATGGTGATGTGAAACTAACCGCCCTGGTTAATGAGGTCACAGACAAGCCAGCGGTTGAGCACATTATCACGGCTCCTGACCCGATTACTGGCGCACTCCAGCGCTACGAGGTCATCACCGCTTCTGCCGACTCTGCTGGTGCTGCGTACTCCATTCAACTGCGGAGGGCGTGATATGGCTAAGGGCTGGAACATTGACCCTGCGGCATTTGCCGGGCTGGTGGAGGACGACGTCAGGTTACGGCAAAGAACCATCGCCATTCAGTTGCTGAATGAAATCGTCCAGCGATCGCCTGTAGGTAACCCGGAGTTATGGGCTATCAACGCCACTGCGATGCAGTACAACAAAGCGGTAGGTGAGTGGAACGAATCTCTATATGCCGATCCTGCCAACCTGACAAAGACTGGCCGTCTCAGAAAGAAAGTCCGTGTTAACGATGGCATGGATATCCGGCGCCCGGCTGAGTATCGAGCAGGAACCTTTCGGGCGTCGCATTTTGTCAGCATCGGCGAACCGGATCATTCAATACCATCAGAGCCTGACCCGCGCGGAACAATGACATTCCTCAACGGGAAAAATATCATCAATCAGGCGCCGGCCTACTCGGTGATTTACATTCAGTCAAACCTCCCTTACTCCGTACCGCTGGAGAATGGCCACTCTACGCAAGCGCCGACAGGCGTCTATGCCGTCTCATTTAATGGTGTAATTCAGGCCTACAAATGACCCTCACAGAAATAAGAAACGTTGTCATCAGACGAATGACGACGCAGACCGCTATTGCCCAGGATGCGGTGGACTACCCAAACGGTCCTGTATTCGATCCCAGCGGTCGAAAAATCTGGGCTCGTCTTACTGACATCCCCGGACAAGCAGGTGCTAACGAAATTGGAGCAGGGCCGACTGTCCACCGAACAGGGGTTCTCATCATCCAGCTTTTCGTCCCTGTTGGTTCAGGCACTCTGCAGCTGGCTCAGGCCGCCGACAAATTAACGCAACTCTTCGAGTTCCAGGACGACGGAAAGCTGAGTTATTTCGCCGTATCCGCCATCCCGGCAGGTGAAACCGATGGCTGGTCACAGCTCAATCTTCAAATCCCTTATCGCGCTCTGTAGCGCACAATCAACAGGAGGCTCCTGTGAGTTCAGGCGCAAAAGTAGTAACCGCGTTTATTCGCGAAACCACACCGGGGGAGACACCCTCTGCTGGTGTCTGGAACCTGTTACGCCGTTCGTCGTTCGGGGTGATGCCAACGCAGAACACCAACGATAACGATGAAATCGGCGGTGACCGCATGGCGCAGGGCGTTTCCCGTGGCACGATTGATGTCGGCGGCGATGTCGGCACCAGATTTCGCTGGAATCAGCATGATGATTTTCTGGCGAGCTGTTTCGGAGCGGATTGGCTCGATAATGTGCTGACGATGGGCAACAACCGCATTACTTTTTCAGTTTCTTCATACGCTGATGATGTAGGGATCGCACAGATTGCCCGCGGTTGCCAGGTTGCCACTTTCCAGATTGAAATCCCGAATGATGGCGACATAACTGCGACCATTACCTTCGCCGGGCTTGACTGGGAAACCAAAGCCGACGATACCAGCTATTTCACTAACCCGGTGGATGGTGCAGGCGCGCTGCGCTATTCGTTTAAGGAAGTGACAGGCCTGAGTCTGAACGGGGTGGCGGGTGGTGCTGGCTTCTGTGTGGATACGTTTAATATCCAGTTTGATAACAACATGCAGACTCAGCGTTGTATCGGTACCGGCTCAGCATTTGCTGGCGCAAACATTCCGACGACCTTTACACCGTCAGGCCAGATCACGCTGTCATGGTCCAAGGCGGCCTGGGAGATTTATAAAAAAACCTTCACCGGCGAAACGGTGCCGTTTACCTTCACGCTGGAGAACGCCGAAGGCGCTTATACCTTCAGCTTCCCTGAAGTTCAGATTTCTGGCGACTGGCCGGACGCCGGGAATACTGACATCGTACAGGTTCAGCTCGATATCACCGCCGCCAATACGCCGCCAACGATTACCCGCGCGCCAAAAGTACCGGCGACGGCAATCAGTGTTGCGCCAGCCACTTCAAATGGCGCAGTCGGCTCTACGGTGACATTAACTGCCACGCTTACGCCTGCTGATTCAACAGATATCGTCCAGTGGACGTCATCTGACCCTGCGATTGCCAGCGTAGTTTCTACCGGGCAAAAAACGGCGAAAGTGACCCGCAATGCTGCCGGAAACGCCACGATCACCGGGAAGGCTCGTACCTTTACGGCAACGTCTGAAATCACTGTCACCGCACCTTAATTTCCCTGACCCGTTCCGCAGAACATCGCGGTTCGGGCTTTTTATGGAGTCTGTATGCTGATTATTTCTTCTCAACTTGATCTGAGTGGCGAGCGTTGGTTTTTCCCTTTTAAAAAGCCTGATGGCCGTAAAAAGAAATACACACCGGAAGAAGAAGCACTGTTTAAACTCCGCCTGCTGGTGACCAGCAGCGAGAATCCACAGTACCGCTCACGCAATGCGCTGGTGCGGCGCCATATCGACAAAATGGACGCGAGCTATCAGGTCGGTACCGACGCGTTCGATCTCGCCAGCGTGGGTGAAATTGACTCAATTGATGATCTGCTCATCGATAACTGCGCGCGCTTTCTTTTGAAAGACTGGGAGGGAGTAGGTGAGCTGGTGGATGGTATTGAGAAGGCTGTAGCGTATACGCCCGAACTTGGCGTCGCGTTACTGAAGCAGAACCCCGCGTTGTATTGGCTGATTCTGGCAGAGGCTGCAAACATAGCTCAGGGTAAGGAGCAGCAGACTCAGGAAACCGTAAAAAAGCCCTAGAGGCGCAGGCGTGGCTAAAGGAGTTCGGGGGCGAAAGGGGAGATAAGGCTAAATGGCGCCGGGAGCAACTGAACCTTCCACCGATTCCTGAGCCAGAAATTGATGAAGTAACAGGGGAGATCCTCAATGCCTATGCCATGATATCGCGCAGCAGGAAATATGCTGGCATGGCCGGAGTACCGCTCCCATTATCCCTGAATGATATTGAGCTATATCTGGCATCGCGCACCATCCTGATTGACCGCACCGAGTTTGACGCCGCTATCCTGGCGCTCGACGATGCGTGGCGTGACGAGTGGGCAGCGGAGCAGAAACGACAGGAAAAACGCTAAATAATTGTAGCATTGCGATGCATAACTCATGTGTTAGGATGTTTCCGATTGCAATCAAAGGAAATATAAAATGAAAAAAGTCATCGCATTGGCGCTTGGAGCGCTGTTACTTTCGGGTTGTACTGTGCGTGTTGCAGACTTAACTGTAGCAAGTACCAAAAACTACAACCTTAACGGGGGCAAGTTCTACAAAGGTAAACGAGTTACTGCTGAAGATAGCTACCCGGTCATCATCTTCCCTACTGGGATCCCTAACGTGAAAACTGCAGCAGACCGCGCGATTGAAAAAGATCGTTGTGCTGTTGGTCTGTCAGACGTAGTTGTCACTCAGCTAAACCATGCTTTCCTGTTTGGTAAAATAGGTCTGCGTGTTGAAGGCAACCTTGTGATTGACCGCAGTCTGCCGGGTTGCGAGAACGCAAGCTGATTTATTAAGCCACCTCCGGGTGGCTTTTTAACTGATGGGTAGGGGTATGAAAGCAATTTTTGTAGGATTGGTATTATCCTTTTTTTGTACATATTCTTTTGCTCAGATTGAGGAAGTGCGGCTTTTGGATAGCATGAAATCTCAAGCGTGTAATGGAAATAAGGCGTGTGAGTCTATATTCATATCAGCAATTAGTATGACATCGAATATTGCTAGATATCATGGCGAATGCCTTAGGGACGGTGACACCTCCAGGCAATGCCTCAATGCCAAGATTACTTACGATCATATAGCATCTGAGTATGAGCAAGATAAAAAAGCTAGGCAATGAACCATGCATCTGACAGGGGGCTGACTTAGCTATAGCTAAGCGGTGTAATGCAATGCCTTGCAATAAAGAAGATAACCTTCACTGATTATCACTTCTTAAACTATTCTTAACCCGCTTAATCAGCGGGTTTTTTATTGCCCGGAGATCGCTAAATGACAGAACAAACCTCCCGCCTTGCCATTGTTATTGATAGCTCCGGAGCAGAGAAACAGGCCGATAATCTCGCAACTGCACTGGTAAAAATGACTCAGGCTGGAGACCGTGCTGCTTCGAGCGCTGGCAAGGTGATAAAGGCTACGGACGAAGAAAAGCAGGCTCTATCTGAACTTCTTGATCGTATTGACCCGGTGAATGCTGCCCTGAATAAGTTGGACAAACAACAACAGGATTTGGCGAAGTTCAAATCGAAAGGGATGGTAGATACAGATACATTTGAGCTTTATTCAAAGCGAATTGAAGAGACTCGTAACAAATTAACCGGCTTTCGTGACGACTTGAAAAAAACTGGGCAGTCTGCTGCCCAGACAGCTTTTGCAATGCGCATGATTCCCGCTCAGATGACGGATATCGTAGTCGGACTTTCTACAGGCCAATCCCCTTTTATGGTGCTTATGCAGCAGGGGGGGCAGTTAAAAGATATGTTTGGCGGTATTGGGCCAGCTATTAAGGGAGTTGGTACCTATGTTATGGGGTTGGTTAACCCTTTTACGATTACTGCCGCAGCTGTTGGTGTTCTTGGTCTTGCTTACTATAAAGGCGCTCAAGAGCAGGACGAATTTTATAAATCCCTCGTATTAACTGGTAATCAGGTAGGGAAAACATCCGGTCAACTTGCTGATATGGCTGCTCGTGCAGGAGCTGTTGCAGATTCAACCACCGGGAAAGCCGCTTCAACGTTAAATCAGTTAGTTTCATCTGGAAAAGTCGCAGGCGATTCACTGGAGCGTGTAACAACTGCAGTCATAAAAATCAGTGACGCGACAGGAATAGCCACTGAAAAACTTGTGAGTGACTTCAACGATATTGCAGCTGATCCGGTTGCGGCCATTACTAAACTAAACGACCAATACCATTTTTTAACTCTGGCAACCTACAACCAGATTAAGGCCTTGCAGGATGAAGGGAATCAGCAAGAGGCGGCACGCGTAGCGACCGATGCGTACGCCAATACCATGCAGCAGCGTGCAAATGATATTCATCAGAATCTAGGCCTTCTTGAAAGTGCCTGGGACTCGCTGGGGAAAGCAGCTAAAGGTGCATGGGATGCGATGCTCAACATTGGGCGCGAGCAGACCCTACAAGTCAAGTTAAGTACCTTAAATGAAAACATTGCCGAGGCGCAGAAAGGTCAGGCGGATGGGGGTTTTTGGAACGGGTTAAATGCTCGGTTTAGTAACCTTCCGGAGATGCTCAAACAACGGGATGCTATTCAGTCGCAAATTACAGCGGAAGATACGCTAAATGATATTTTGTCAGATCATGACAAAGCAGAACAAAAGCGCATTAAAACTCAGCAGGAAGCGGATCGAGTTAACCTTCAATACTTGAGCAATGCTGATAAGCGAAATAAAGCTATTAAGCAGCAGAGTGAGTTCTTGAAGGCTGGCGCTATCACGGCAGACCAGTACGCTAAAAATGTTTCTCGTATTAACGAGATGTATAAAGATCCAAAAGCACCAAAGATCGCGAAGACGCCTCAAGGAAAAGCCTACGCAGAGGACGCAGCAACTCGGCTTCTTGACCAGATACACCAGCAGACTGCCGCGATGCAGTCCCAGTTGGATGCCAGCGATAAACTTAATAGCGCTACGCAGGCACGGGTTAAGTTCGAACAGCAGATCGCTGACCTCAAATCTAAAACGCAACTAACCGCCGACCAGAAGTCGATTCTTTCCCGTTCTGACGAAGTATTGCAGGCCTATAAGCAGCAGGAGGCTTTGCAGAGTTCAGTTAAAACGCTGGATGACTACCGGAAAATGCAGGAGCAAATTGCACCAAAGGAATTGCGCCAAAATGAGACGTTGCAAAAACGCCTCGAAATTCTTCAGAAGATGGTTGAGCTGAAGAAACTGACGCCGGAGGCTGCTGGGAAGCAGGCGAGCGACCTGATTGGTAAATCAGTGCTGCCTGATTCCGTTATATCAGGTGTGAACAAGGCCGGTGGTACGCTGACGTCTGGAGCAACCAATAGTGACCTGTCAGGGCAGGGATTGAACATGATAGGGCTGCAAATAGAGCCGCAGCTTGAGGTTATCGAAAAGCTGAAGCAAGCCCAGACTGATTATGCTTCCTGGCTGAACCAGCAGCAGCAGGCGATCACACAAAGTACTTTACTGAATGAGCAGCAGAAGCAGCAGCAATTGCTGGCTCTCCAACAGCAAGGACAACAGAACCAGCAAGCACTAAGCACCGCAGTTTATGCCGCACAGATGCAATCAGCGCAAAACTCTTTCTCCAGTATCACCGATTCGATGGGGGCGATGTTCGGCGAGCAATCTGTAATGTATAAAGCGGCATTTGTTACGCAAAAAGCTTTTGCGCTTGCTCAGGCGGCTGTTCAATTGCCAATGGCAATGGCGCAGGCGCTTTCAAGCCAGCCATTCCCATACAACTTAGCAGCAATGGCTACTGTTGCAGGCCTCATGGCTACAATAACGTCCAGCATCTCCAGTGCTGCCGCCGTCGGCTTTGCTTCTGGTGGATATACTGGCTCAGGCGGAAAGTATCAGCCAGCGGGTATTGTTCATAAAGGGGAGTACGTTTTCGACCAGGAGTCTACAAATCGAATCGGCGTGTCACAACTTGAGGCGTTACGGAACGGCAAGCCACTTGATGCCACATTGGGGCGTTCGGGGTTTGGGACTGGCGTTCAGAACGTTAGCAACAGCCAGCAAACGACCATCATCCGCCCCACAGTCACGGTTCCTCCAATAACCATCAATGGAAATCCTTCTGACGCGACTGTGCTGCTTGTACAGCAGGCTACTCGTGAAGGAGCAAAACAAGGTTACCAGCAGGTTGCTAACGATCTGGCAAAAGGGGTTGGCCAAGTGCACAAGGCATTAACTGGGGGGTATAACACTGGACGGAGAACAGGGTAATGGCTGAAATATTTTATCCGCATGACTATCTCCCTATGCCTTTACAAGAAGGCTATGGATTCCAGCCAGTCAGCCCTTTGAAACGAACTCAACTCACCACAGGCCGGGCGAGACAACGCAGGGCGTATACCTCGACTCCCACGGAAGCGACTGTATCCTGGTTTATGGAGAGCGATGTTCAGGGGCTAACGTTTGAATCGTGGTACCGCGATGCGCTCTCTGATGGTGCGGCCTGGTTCATGATGAAGTTGCAAACCCCCGCAGGCATAAAATTCTACAAATGTCGTTTTACGGATATCTATCAGGGGCCAGTGCTGGTGGCTCCCATCTACTGGCGGTATTCGGCGACGCTGGAGTTATGGGAGCGTCCACTATTGCCTCCGCCGTGGGGTAACTACCCCGAGTGGATAGCAGGTAGTTCACTGCTTGATATCGCATTAAACAGGGAGTGGCCAAAGCATGACGGTGCTTAACCGGCTTTATGCCAGTAGCGGATCGGAAGTCATCATTGAAACGCTGCAAATCAATATCGGTTCGACGGTGCATTATTTCTGCAAGGGCTACGACGATATTACAGCGACGACCGAAAATGGCGCTGTTATAACCTTTTCAGCCGCAGCTATCGATATCGCCATCCCGGCCAGAAACAGCGACGGTACACAGGATTTAAAGTTCGCTGTCAGCAACATAAAAGGGGAGGCGAGTACAGCGATTCGTGATGCCCTGGCAGCGAGGCAAGATGGCTCTATGACTTACAGGCAATATGTTTCAACGGACCTTAACGCTCCGGCTACCGTGCCGTATACGCTCGCTATCAAATCGGGATCCTGGACAGCGCTGCAGGCACAAATCACAGCCGGCTATATGAACGTTCTCGATACCGCCTGGCCGAGATTCCGTTACACCCTTAATGAGTATCCCGGCCTCCGTTACATGAGTTGAGGTTTCCCCATGTTTGAACCTGATAAATACCTTTCGGTCACCTGGCTGAAGGGCGGCAGAGTGTATCCGCAACTCGACTGCTTTGGCATCGTAAATGAGATACGACGCGACCTTGGATTACCCGAATGGCCAGACTTTGCAGGTGTGACCAAAGATGGCGGCGGCCTTGATAAAGAAGCCAGAAAGCTGATGTTGAAGCTTGAGCGTTGTGAACCATGCGTCGGCGCTGGCGTGGCGTGTTATTCGGGAACAATGGTCACCCATGTGGGGATTGTTGTTGAGCTGAACGGGTTGCTGCAGGTAGCGGAATGTAACCCCGGCTCGAACGTTTCTTTTATGCCGGTCTGGAAATTTAAACGGCGATTTATCAAGGTGGAATTCTGGCGATGACGATCAATATTTATCCCTCCCGGTTACCTGGCGGACCACTTGAAAGCCATCAGCATGCGCGCATAACCCTGCATGAGTGGATGCAGAGGAATGTCGAAAATTATGATCCCGGGCTGCCACAGCCAATCAGCGTTGAGATTGATGGCGTGCCCGTAGCATCAGAGGAATGGCCGCGGTGCGAACTGTTACCAGATACTGACGTGAAGATTTACCCCGTCCCTTACGCGACAGGCTTTGCCATTGCCGCCCTGGTTGTAGCGGTAGCCGCTGCAGCTTATTCCATCTACATGATGAATAACCTCGATACGGGAGCCTACGATTCATCTACGGGTAAGTCTCTGGACTTAAACCCGGCAAAAGCGAATACAGCAAAACTTGGCGATCCTATTCGGGAATTGTTCGGGCGTGCGCGGGTTTATCCGGATTATGTTGTTCAGCCGGTCAGTCGTTTTAACCCTGATGACCCAACCAGAATGACAGTTGAGATGTTGATCTGCGTGAGTCGTGGAAATGTGGCATTTGCTAACGGCGATATCAGGATTGGTTCGACGCCTATTTCCGCCTTGGGTGATTCATTCTCCTGGACACTGTATCCGCCGGGAGCGGATGTTTCCGGCGATCGCCGCAGTGAAAACTGGTTCAACTCTACCGAGGTGGGCGGAACGTCCAGCGGCAGCGGCCTTGATATGGCGCAGACGGCACCGGATTCATCCGATATTACCGCCGACAGCATGACCGTTTCGGGATCGTCGGTTTCGTTCACCGGGCTGAGCGATGATGATGGCGATGATTCTCTGCCTGAGTCCTGGGTGGAAGGTGCGCTGGTGACTATCATCGCGCCGACCAACTACCTGATTTCGTCTTCATCGGGTTACAGCGTCCTGTTCAGTGACACGCTGACTGAGATTAACCCCTATGCCGGCATGCCCGTTACGCTGGAAATTAACGGGGCAGAATATGATCTCTTCATCGCTACGTTCACGCCAAAGCAGGATGCTGTTCCGGGCGTGGGGGGATCGGCAGCTTCATTGCGCGGCAGTGCAGCCCCAACAACCTATGATTTTTCGACCAGCAGCCAGACGTTTACCCTGACTTGGCAGGCGACTACTTATACCGTTTCGCTGATCGCTAACTACGGCAATATGTCTGGCCTGCTGGCGGCAATCAATGAAGCGATAGCTGGGTCTAACCTGGTCGCGCAGGATGATGGCGGGGTAGTTCGCATCGTTGAGAAGTCCAGTCCGTGGCTGGGCGGCAGTATTACCGCCTCATCACTTCCGGTTTCCGTTTTCGGGGATAGTCCAGTTTTTACCGCTGGTACCGCATCCAGCGGCGGCAGCCCGGCGATCACCGCCAATGTTACCCTTGCTTATGGGAGTGGAAGCGGCGCGGCATTTTCCGGCATTCCTGAAGGGACGCAGCGGCTGTCGCTGGCGCATCGGGGAAATGAATACCGTATTGCCTCAGCAGATGGTACAACCGCGACGGTACAGCGAATGGTTAACGGAACCGTTGATAATACCTGGCCAGGCTACTCACCCAGGACGATGATTGATTACCAGGCGACCGGGATTAACGACAACAATAGCTGGATGGGCCCGTTTCTCGCCTGCCCGGATAATGAGGTGGTAAATGCATTTGAAGTGAATTTTTCATTCCCTTCCGGAATTTGCGGTTTCGGAAAATCCGGTGGCAAGAATTACCGTAACGTTGATTATGAAATTCAGTACCGGGTATATGGTTCTGGTTCGGGCTGGGTGAGCAAAACCGGACGGTACCGGATGAAGAACATTAATGCCCTGGGGTTCACTGAGCGATTTGAACTGGCTACCCCTGGACTGGTTGAGGTTCGCTGCCGGCGGCGTAATGAGCAGGGCAGTAAAAACTCCAGGGACTCTATGTACTGGCAGGCGCTGCGCGGCAGGTTACTGACCCGCCCGGCATCATATGCCGGTGTATCGTTAATGGCCGTGACGGTGGAATCTGGCGGCAAACTGGCGGCGCAGTCTGATCGGCGCGTAAACGTTGTGGCCACGCGTATTTATGATACCGGCGCCCCGCGGCGCATCTCCAGCGCGCTGTTTCATGTTGGTAATTCTCTTGGCCTGGCAATGGACACCGAAGCCATTAACACCCTTGAGGCAACCTACTGGACCCCGAAAAATGAGTATTTCGACTTCGCGACAGGTGACAGTGTCTCCGCGCTGGAAATGCTGCAGAAGATCACCACAGCGGGGAAATCATATTTCCTGCTGAGTGACGGGCTCGCATCTGTAGGCAGGGAAGGGATTAAGAACTGGTCCGGCATTATCAGCCCGCATGAAATGACCGAAGAGTTACAGACCACCTTCTCGGCGCCGTCCGCCGATGATTACGATGCTGTGGATGTCACTTATATCAATGGCACGACGTGGTCAGAAGAAACGGTGCAATGCCGGACTCCGGATAACCCCACACCGAGGAAAATTGAGAGTTATACCCTCGATGGGGTGCTTGACCCGAACCGCGCCTATCAAATCGGCATGCGTCGCCTGATGAAATACCTGTATCAACGGCTGGGCCATAACACGACAACAGAACTGGATGCGCTGGTCTATCAGTATGGCGATCGCATTCTGCTGACGGATGACATTCCGGGAAATAAAACAGTAAGTAGCCTGGTTATGGATATGGCCACATCTGGCGGTCAAACGGTATTTACCGTCTCCGAGCCACTGGACTGGTCCTTTGAAAACCCGCGCGCAATTCTGCGATACCAGGATGGTTCTGCCTCCGGGCTGCTGGTGGCCACCTTTGTCGGGGATTATCAGTTGTCCGTTCCGTGGCAGGCTGCTTTTGATGAAATTCTGCTGGACGATCCGAGCATCGAACCGCCGCGGCTGGTGTTCTGCAGCTCAACGCGAAGTGTCTACGATGCCATATTTGAGGAGATAGCCCCGCAGGCGGACGGAACCTGCCAGGTGACGACAAGACAATACAGCGACATTTTCTACCAATACGACGACGCCAGTTACCCCGGCAGCGTCTCTTAAAACCAAAAATTTCCCCGATTAACTTTCTTTCGCTCAAACCCTCGTTTGGGCGAAGCGTCTTTTTGGAGCAAAAAACATGGCCTTTAATCCGCCGCTGGGAACTACCAACGCCGATGTTTTTATGGGCAACGTTCAACGTCTGGATGAACTAGTTAACGGTCCTGCAGCCGACGTTCCCGATCGTGCAGGTGACCCGCTATATTCCTGGCGCCTAACCCGTCAGAGCCTGATTCCTCTTAGCCGTCAGTACATGACACTTGCAGACGCACAGGCGGATATTGCCAACATTCCTGATGGCTCAGCGACCTATGTGCGCAGTGCTGACGGGAGTTCACTTGCGGATGAATATATCAACAACGGCGGAACACTGGAGGCAACCGGGCGTAAAATGCCGTCACAAAGTGGTATCGCCACGGCGATTAATTATTTACTGAGTGGTATTTATCCATCTGACGTATCCTCTTCATGGGAAATTACTAAGAATTTTGTCATTTTCAGGGATGGCACTTTTGCTGCTAATGACGCATGGGATGGGTATTTTGTTCCCTGCAAAGAAGGCGATCAGGCTGATTATTTTGGTGTTATCAACACAGTAACAGCTGGAGAAACAACTGCCTGGCTGATTCAGTGCGACAATAACAAAAACTACGTTAAGGTTCTGGCGGAAACCGTTTCGACAGGTGTTGCAACTGAGCAGGGAACTGTACACGGCGTTGCAACTCAGGAGGGGTATATTTATGTTCGCGTGCGTAATAGTGTAAACCCGAACTGGAATATCAACTTTCTCAAAAAGCATTTGATTACCACTGATGACTATTTGAACGGCATTTCTCAGCTTAACCAGGGGCTTTGGCCGGAAAGTGCATCATCTGTCTGGGAAATTACCCGCCAGTTTGTTTTGTTTTCTGGCGGTCTTTCCGGCTCTTATCCTGAATGGGATGCGTATTACATTCCTTGCAGCAAAGGGGACCAGGCTGAATATTCTGGCATTATTGATCTGGCAACCGCAGGGACCGTTACGGCATGGCTGATTCAGTGCGATACCGACAAAAAGTACGTGTCTGATTTAGCAGTCAATGTCACTACTGGTGATGCAACAAGGCAGGGCACGGTTAGAGGAACGGCTATCCAGGATGGTTATATTTATGTCCGGGTAAAAAATAGCGGGAATGCTGGGTGGTATATCAATTTCATGAAGAAGTTTCTGATTGCTTCTTCCGATGTTGGTATTGCTGGCGGGGTTGCTGAATATGACGTTTTAAAAGCTATCGGGGATAACGGTCAGTCCATTGATTACACCAAAAACGGCAATTACTATGTTTTTGGCGTCGTAATGCTGTATGACGGGACGATTAACAGCAGTGCCGGTAATGACTGGCTGGCGTATTACCTGCCAGTATCAAAAGGCGATCAAGTCACGATGTCCGGCATCTACGGTTCAGCGACCGTCGGCCAGCAAATGGCATATTTCATTCAGCTGGACCATGACAAAAATTTTGTTGCGCCCCTGGATATCTATATCAGTACCGGCGCCTCTGACGTCCAGTTAACCCGCAGCGTTATCGCTTCTCAGGATGGGGTGATGTATGTCAGGGTGCGGCGTGTACTGGGTGGCGTCGAACAGGCATACAGCGTTACAGCATTCCAGCGCAGCTACAAGCTGCTGCAGGACCTGTACGCTCTGCAAAATCAGGTTGATGACCTGATTAATAACGGGGCAGTGCAGACGCCTGTTATTGGTGCGACTCTGGAGCAGTTACCCGTAAAACTGGATAACAGATTTAACTACAACGCTGCCGTATATATTCAGGATAACGTTGTCACTGCCGGGAATTACACTTTCGCAGTTGGTACACGTGGGAACCGTCATCCCATCATCATGCGCAAAGAGAATCTCACCGGAGTGTGGACATATTTCGACCTTCACTATGTCACCGGAAACCCTTTAGCATCGCCAACCGAAGAAGATAGTCATAACGTTTACAGCCTGGGCGTGACGAAGGATGGTTATCTAATTGTCAGCGGGAATATGCACGCCAAACCGTGCCGGGCTGTTATATCCAATGCTCCATATGACATTACGGCATGGACGGCAATCAGTTATACCGCGTCAGCGGAGGTAACCTATCCTCGGTTTGTCAATTACCCGGACGGAACCACGCAGGCATTCTGGCGACAGGGGCTATCGGCTGCTGGTCAGTATTATTCAGCCCTGTTTAATGACACGACCAGAACGTTTGGACCTGTATTCCAGATTGCAGCAACAGACCTCAACGCGAACGCCTATGAACAACGCCTCGGTGTTGGCCGGGATGATTCGCTGCACTTCTGCTTTGGCCTACGCGTCAATGCGAACACAGCAGATGCTAACCGCGGCCTGTACTATGCGAAATCGATGGATAAGGGACTGACATGGACAAACGCTGCCGGCACTGTAAATTACCCTGCACCACTGACAGAAGCCAACAGCGAGAAGATCGCTGATATCGCTCTGTATTCTGGTTATGTTAATCAGAATGGCGGCGCGTGTGATTATGACAGCCACTACCACACTTGCCTGTGGCAGACTGATGAGAATAACCATACGCAAATCGCTCATATCTGGTTTGACGGCTCAGACTGGCATGAGGAATTCGTTTCAAAGTTCACATTCAAGGTCAATACTACAAAGCCTCTACTGGACGGTTCCCTTAGTCGTCCGGCCATTGGCTGCAACAAGTATGGGAAAACATGGATATTCTATCGAACAACCGAAATGGGGCGCGATGGAGAAATCAGGGCAATCGATGTATCTGAGCCAGGTAACCCGGTAGAGCATATTGTTACCGGGTTCAATATGGGGACACTAGAGCTGGCGGTAAATACCAATACTCTGATGAACGATAACCAACTGCTGATGCTGGCAACTCGCGGTGCGATTGGTTATGCGGACCCTATGTACGCTCGATACACAGATGAGCCAGGGTATCTGTTAGTTGCAGTGATGCCTTAATAACCCCCACCCGATAACCGTATGCAAGAGTTACCGGGTGGGATTAAAGGGTCTCCCTACCAAATTCAACTTTATATCTGTGGAAGCAACATAGCCCTGATTAGTGCGGCTGCAATCGCATACCCACCAGTATCCGGGTCAGGATGCAATCCATCCCCCACCATCCACGGACGCGCGGAACCATAGGCATAATCTGCAGGGTGAACTCCGAAAGAGCTTTGCAGATTAAGGAATGCTACATCCTGCTCCCGGGAGAGTTCGTACATTTCCCGGGCATAGCTAGACATTGGGATAGTATTTCCTCCCGGACGGTTATTTTCTGCAGGACAAATCAGCATAATATCAGTGGTCGGCGACGCTGTGCGGATGCGGTTAATCATCGTCAGGAGGTTTGATTTAAACGTCTCCGGAGTAATCTTCACCCCCTGGTCGTTTGTGCCCAACATGATGGTAGCCAGATTTGCTTTCAGGGTTGTAAATGCCGTCTCCCAGCGAGTTTCATCGGCATTCACCCAATTGTTAGTATGCGAACCACTACCACCAAGCTTATGCACGATGACACCCGGCTGCGTGGCGTTCTGGATACTGACGCCGTAAAGCACCACACTACCGGAAACCAGCGTTATCGTTACCGTTCCGCTACCTACAGTCGGCATCGACGGCATCGGGATCATCTGCATACCCGCTGCATAGGTGGACAAATCAATCTCCACCGGCGCTGCCATCCCTGGGGCGTTATAGCTGATTATTCCGCCGCCGCCTTCGGCGTAAAGCGTATAAGTGAACCCCAGGCTAAAGTCGTCATTCCAGGTCAGCGTCGCTCCTGCAGCAGCACTAGTGACTGATGAGATATCCAACCCGTTACCGGTGTTGTACTGGCAGGCGAAACCAGTTTGCGTTATCACCGTGCCGATAATATCGGTATTGTCGCCGAACTGGTCATAACCGAACGATCGATACCCAAAACCAATGGGCGGAACGGTGACCGTCGCCGCAGTACCGTTATAGAGATGCCATAATTTCTGCGCACATTTCAGGGCATAACGTACCTGCCCCCTTGTGTAGCTGTCACCAATCATCGCCCAGGAGAACTGCACATTACCGCCATAGGTAAGTTTGTTCAGTCGCATATGGGTTTCACGCAACCGTTCAAGTCCGTATGAGTCAGGAACGGTAGTATCTTCCGGTGCCGCACCGCCGCCAGTAACCGGAGTCCCGTCTGGCATCGTTGACAGCAAAGAGTAGGTAAATGCTTCATACGCCGTAGACACTTCACCCGCTTCCATCTGGAACGTATCGCTGATGGCAACGGACGTGGTGATCCGCACAAAATAGCAATCGGCAGGAGTGGTAATCACCCGGATATGCTGGCCCGTATCAGACAGAGAGCTGATGAACCCTTTATTCCTGGCATAGAAAGCGACGAATCGGGAGTCAGAGTTAAAGGCGAATTTCATCCCAGGTGTCACCGGGATAAAATCCGAGTAGTAGTACCGGGAATCAGGCTCATGAATTATGCCCTGCTCATCGATATAGCCAGATTTTCTGGTGTTTTTGTTATAGAGGTTTTTCCCCGATACAAGAAGCCCTTGCTGAACGAAGTTAATATCAAGCCCATCAGCGAGCACCATTTCCCCCGGAACTCTGAGTGCTGAACCATCTGAAGCTACCGGCTCCATCAGGTGCTGGTAATCAGCTCGCGGCGCGAGATAATCACCTTCTGACAGAAACATGGTTTCCATTACATTCTGTGCCAGCGTGATGCGTGCATAGGCAGAATTTTCAGGCGGGGTAAACTCGGTAACCAGTGAAAGCGTGGAGATGTACTGCTTGTCAGCATTGTAAAACGCCACAAACCGTAACTGAGCAGCGGCTTTATATTTCGTGGCAGGTATGACCCGGATATAGTCAGAATAGACATAGCCAGCCCCTGACGCCCCCTGTACGGGATAGACAGATCCCCATTCATTGATGTAACCAAAACTGGCAGCGTTCTTGTTAAACAGGTTTACGCCGGGGCCAAACAATATGGTCTCCTCCGGCTCCTCAGCGAACGTGACCTGTACACCGTCAAATGCATCAGGTGCAACCTGCCGGAACGGCTCGAACTCAGTAGCCAGGCTGTTCTCTTCAATCATCATCGCCGGAACAACCAGAGTAGGAACCTCAATGCGCATAAACACTGCGCCAGCAGGGATAACAAGTGCGGCTATCGTTTTCGAGCCATAACCATCAACTGCCTGCACACTGATAAACCGGCCTTTAGCATCGTAATACGCTGCCGCCCGCCACTGCTGGTTAGAGCAGTAGCTTTTGGTTGCGTCAATCTTCATATAGCCTGACACCGACATTGACGTGTCGCTGTTATTAGTTATCGTTCCGGTCGATGATAAATGCCTACCGTCAAATACCAGCGAGGGGTTAAAGAAGTTTTTCCCATGCGCAAAACCCAGCGCGACATATCCATTTGTGGTAGCACCATTAATGACAGGGCTGACGATGGACTCGTAATTCGTGTACGGCATCTGGCCGACGCCAAAGTTTAACTGGAATACATCCAGATTACTGATTAGTACAGAGACAACAACAAACGCTGCACTGGCTGGCGCTGTAAATGACGTCACACTGCTGACATCGGATAGGTACATGCCATCAGCATCAAAAAATGTCGCAACCCTGGTGTTGATTCGGGTTGTGTACGGGGCATCGCCAACAATGCCTATCCGTTCTGAATAACAATAATCCGGGTTTGCCGTCGGCACGCCCGAACCTTCGAACAAATAATATCCAGGGGTAACCGTATTTTTGTTGAAAAGATTAACGCCCGGGTTAATCAGTTCCGGCATGATGGCATCAACAGTTCGTTGCGATGGCATTTGACGCCCTGTAGGGGTCAGCGTGCCGGCATTATTAATATACTCGTCCGCCAGCGCAGAGCCATCCACGCTGCGAACATAGACGGCGCTCCCGGCAGGAATATTGGCAATATCCGCCTGTGCGTCTGCAAGTGTCATGTACTGACGGCTAAGAGGAATCAGGCTCTGACGGATTAGACGCCAGGAATATAGCGGGTCACCTGCGCGATCGGGAACATCAGCAGCAGGACCGTTAATCAGTTCATCCAGACGTTGAACGTTGCCCATAAAAACATCGGCGTTGGTCGATCCCAGCGGCGGGTTAAAGGCCATGTTTTTTGCTCCAAAAAGAGGCTTCGCCCAAACGAGGGTTTGAGCGAAAGTCCGGAGATTTTTACAATCAGCTATTTCAAAGGGTTATGTGATGCTGATTGGTTACGCCAGGGTGTCTACCGGGGATCAGAACCTCGATTTACAGAAAAACGCACTGATTCGAGCAGAATGTGAGCTTGTTTTTGAAGATATGGCCAGCGGGAAAAATGCCAGGCGACCTGGTTTAAAGCGTGCGTTGCGCAGACTCAAGCCTGGTGATGTGCTGGTGGTCTGGAAGCTGGATCGGCTTGGGCGCAGCGTGCGCGACTTAATAACCATGGTATCGGAGCTACAGCAGCGCGGCGTAAACTTTCGCAGCCTGACTGACTCGATCGACACGTCGACCCCTGCAGGCCGTTTCTTCTTTCATGTCATGAGTGCGCTGGCAGAAATGGAACGAGAGTTGATCGTCGAACGTACTCGCGCTGGTTTAGCCGCAGCAAGGGAGCAGGGGAGAATTGGAGGGCGGCGTCGGGTAATGACGACTGATATCGTGGAACATTGCCGCCGGATGCTCGCAAATGGAGCTACCCGACAGCAGGCTGCAGATGTTATTGGGGTTGGGGTAAAGACGATTTACAAATATTTCCCTGTAGCTGGCGTAGGGAATTTTGAGAATCAGTAATCGTCAGGGATGTTGGAGATACCGCCCCACACGATAATCAGGCCAAGTATAGTCATGGCAAATAAGGTTACAGATACGCCTGAGATGATTAAAAATGTCATATAGTTCCTTGAGGTGTGTGTTGTCATTCATTAGACAGCAGGAACTGTAGAAGGTTGTGAGCTTTACAAATTTCTGGCAATCGTTTTTTGGTTAAGTAAACGGCCAATGGCTATATGTAAGAGTTAGTTGGGAACCACCAAGTACTTACTCGGAACCTCTTGGTAAAGAATTGCAGGGATAATCGGAGATAGTTTGAAGACTACTAAGATATTTCCCCGGAAAACATTGCCTCATCCTTATAAACTTAAGGTTTTCAACGTGGTAAAGCCTGCTGCTATTACAAAGTAGTCAGCAAGATAGATTCATGGTACATGACAAGTAGAATGGTTCATTTATATAAAGAGGCTTCGCCTTCAGGACGCGTTTTGAATCTGCGGTGCATCCACAGGTATTGCTCAGGGGCTCGGAGAATTTCATGCTCGATGATCTTATTCATATAACCCGCTGCGGCGACCTTGTCTTCCCCTGGATAGCCTGACAACGGATTGCTGATATACATGCGATAACCTTTTTTATCGCTACGTCGAATCATGCTAAGTGTGATCAGTTGTGCACCTGCGAGTTTTGACAGAGCATATGTTCCGTTCGTTGAGGCTGCTTTTTTTACCGAGAAAAAAGGTGCAAAAACGCTTCCCTTAGGCCCATAATCCTGATCTGGTGCAAACCACACGGCTTCACCAGCTTTCAATGCATGAACAAAACCAGATAAATTACGCCGATTAATCATCGCCTTATTTGAACGCATACGACCTTTTGTCTGTACCCATTCCATTAATAGATTATTGTGTGGGCGATACGTAGCCATCATAGGATGGCATAAACCCATTACTCTTCCACACAACTCAAGGGACATAAAATGAATCCCGACAACCATTACCCCTCTGGTCGCACCGGTCAGGTTTTCAAGCCCTTCGACATCAAACCATTTTTTGACTCTCGCATCACTCCAGAACCAGGCCATTCCTGTTTCCATCAGTCCCAGTCCGAGAGAAACAAAGTTTTTCTTGACCATCTGGTTTCGGGCAAACGGTGTCATTCCTGGAAAGCAGAGTTCGATATTTCTAATCGCAATTCCTTCCCGACGTTTCAGAAAGGGTCTGGATATTTTTCCAAGACCAGAGCCCAGAATATGTAAAACCGGGTAAGGAAGCTGAACGAGAAGCCACAGCAGACCCAAACCAGTCCAGGTAAGCCAGTAGCGAGGATGGAGTAAATTATAAGTAAAAGTCTGTGACATAAATTTCCTTAATGCTAATGGAGTTATAACGCAAAAGGGAAATGCTGAGAAAATTCGTCTTTAGCGATACTCATTCTTTTAGACAGTTTGAATTCGTATAAATTCAGAAGAAACAATTTCAATTACTGGCAACAGTTTTTGAATAGTCAGGGATACATTGTAAATCAGCAAAGTTATGCTGTTATAACTTCATGGGTTTTTCATTGATATTCAAGAAATTGTCTTATGGATTCATCATCATCAAGGTACTCAAAAGAAAGAAGGCGAATTTTGGTAAGTTTATAAAACCACTCACAATCGTTTCGTTGAATAATTTCGCCTGGTTTGAAACATATCCCGGATGCCACCCGGATAATGGCATATTTACCATTACTAAACCTGACCCGGTGAATACAGAAAGGTTGGCCAGCCTGCCCGTGACAGCTGTTCGACAGGATACGTCCTTCAATAAAAACAGATTTTTTAGATTTCATTATCATACCCTCGACAACTGCAGTACAGGAGGAACGTTGTCATTTTCCGACATCACTGACGTTAAGTGGCAGAAGCTAATCAGCCGCCGATACACCAGCATTCTGAAGGTCTGAACAACAGTCCGCAGGCAGGGCACTCAAGAACCGCATCTTTTCTTAGCTTACCTGCTTTCTGATCAGCTCTGTGTGCGCATACCGGGCAGGCAACATGAACCGGTCTTTCTTTAAAATATCTGAGCCCTTTTGTATAAGACATAAATGATTCTCTGAGGAATACAGTAATTATTATACGCTTTGATATAAAAATAACTGGCATAAGTTATGTTAAGTTGTGTCTGAATCAGGATGTAAGATATTGAAAATTGAACGTCTGATTTATGATACACTATCCTTCCGTGAGAAATTTATGATGAAATCAGAAGACACCCTTGACTGGTATCCGGCACAACTACCGCCAGTGAAAATTATTCTTGGTGAAGCCGTGCTGGCTGTGGGTAAACAGGGCAGACCGATTAATACCCGCACCTTGCTGGAATACCTTCAGGTCATGCAGGACAAACAAAAAAGGCGGGATGACAAAATCGCCATGCAGACTGCGATTGATGTTCTCAGGGATAATCAGCGCATTAACGGCAGACGTTAATGCACCTCCGGGATCAGTGTCAGTTCTGAATGATCTCAACCGTATGGTTTTGTCCATCATCCTTCAGCGGTATTCTGTCATCAGGGAGGAGAACACCATCCAGCGTCACGGAATATTCTGCATCGCCGCGTGAGACACTAATCTGATAGTGGCTTTCACCATACTGATAAGCAATAGAAAAAGACGGCCACGCATCAGGTAATAGGGCATGAACACTAAAGTCAGTGCCGGTGCGTTTTATCCCCAGTAATTCCTCGGTAAGTAAACGCCAGGCCCAGCCTGCAGAACCGGTGTACCAGCTCCAGCCTGCACGACCAGTATGGGGAGCTACGCTGTAGACATCAGCACTCATGACATAAGGTTCAGCTTTATAAATCCCGACAGAGCCCGCATTGAGAGTATGATTTACAGGGTTGAGCATTGACCAGAGTTGCCAGGCACGTTTGGCATTCCCCATCCGGGCAAATGCCATCACGGCCCAGATGGCACCATGAGTATACTGCCCTCCGTTTTCCCGCACACCGGGCAGGTACCCCTGTATGTAGCCCGGATTTGGACCGTGTCCGTCGAAAGGAGGCGTTAACAGTTTGATCAGCCCGCCTTTGTTATCCACAAGGTGCTTATCCAGCGCCTGCAGGGCCTTTGCGCACCGTCCCGGGCTCGCGGCACCGGACAATACAGACCAGCTCTGCGCAATCGCATCAATCCGGCAGTCCTGTGAGGTTTTCGATCCCAGGGGAGTACCATCGTCAAAATACCCGCGCCGGTACCATTCCCCATCCCAGGCGTGGGCTTCGAGATTGCTTTGCAGGCGCAGAGCCTGTGAATGGCACATCGCGGCGACGCTTTCATCCAGCCTGCGCTCCGCCAGCGTTGCAAACCGCTGCAAAATGTCGTACAGGAAGAAGCCCAGCCAGACGCTTTCACCTTTGCCTTCGATACCCACCCGGTTCATCCCGTCATTCCAGTCACCAGCCCCCATCAGCGGCAGGCCATGCCCCCCGAACCGAAGTCCATGGCGAATAGCTTTGACACAGTGTAACCAGAGAGTCTCTCCGATGCCGCTGATGACCGGCGTGTCATAGACAGACTCTTCACCAGGCGGAAGCGGGCGCCCCTCCAGATAAGGAATGTGTATTCCCAGAGCCTCCATATCCCCCGTCGTTTCAACATAGTGGCAAACGGCAAGCGGCAGCCACAGGTAGTCATCTGAACAACGGGTACGGACACCGTTACCGTGTGGTGGGTGCCACCAGTGCTGCACATCCCCCTCGATAAACTGCCGGGAGGCACAGAGTATTATCTGTTCACGCAACCGGTTCGGATCAGCATGGCTCAGTGCCAGTGAATCCTGCAACTGATCGCGAAAACCATATGCACCGCCAGACTGATAGTAACCACTGCGGGCCATAAGACGACAGGCGACTGTCTGATATAACAGCCAGCCATTGACCAGTAAATTTACTGACGTGTCGGGGGTGTTAACCACGATTTTATCGAGCACATTGTGCCAGTGGTTATGAATCCGGTTCAGCTCCTGGCGGACTGTATCCTCGTTCATGTAATGGGCCAGCGTCTCATTAGCACAAACATCATTCTCTTCTGCGCCGAGGATAAAAATAAACGTCCTCTGATCCCCATCAATTAATGTTACCGTCGATTGTACCGCCCCGCAGGGATCCAGACCGGCGCCCGTGTTACCTGAAAGCCTGCGCAATTTCATGGCTGACGGCGCGTGAAGGGAACCATTACGGCCAATAAACTCCCGACGGTCCCCGGTCAGCGAACAGTCATTACCGCTGACGGCAAAAAATGCAGTTCGGCCTCCACCATTATCACCATAAAAGTTGTTCGCCAGCACCCCGCAACCGCCAGACGTTCTGGCCGCATGTGTCACAATGTGAGGAGCTGAGCGAGTTCGTGATCCTCCGAGCGTCCACTCTACATAACCTGTGACGGAGAGTTGACGTGTCCGTCCCGAAGAGTTACTGAGTGTCAGGAGCACCAGTTTAACTGGCGCCTCTTCGGCAACCAGGACCGTCAGCTCGCTGTCTATTCCACTCTCTCGATGGGCAAAAACGCTGTAGCCAAAACCATGCCGGGTCAGGTAATCACCGTGTCCGCGAACAGGCAACGCTGTCGGTGACCAGTTTTCCCCGGTCTCTTCATCACGCAGATAAAACGCCTCGCCAGAGCGATCGCTCACAGGATCGTTTTCCCAGGGTGTTAACCGGTATTCATGGGCATTCTCATACCAGGTATAGGCCTGTCCTGCCTCTGAGATCACGCTGCCAAAACGGGGATTTGCCAGTACGTTTGACCAGGGAGCCGGTGTCTGCGCATTTTCCCGCATAACAATTTGATATTCCCGTCCATCCTGAGAAAATCCACCGAACCCATTGAAATAGCATAACTGACTGATATCGGGGGGCCAGTCCGTATGTTGATTACGCTCGCGCACTGCACGCGGCATGAATGCTATGACCGGCGATTTCAGGGTATGGATACGCTGGTTAAGCTGCTCATTAATACTCCCTGCGCGGTCATCAAGATAAAGACAGGCCACGCTCATCAGAAGCAACTTATCTTCTGCGGAGAGATGCTCGCCATTACGGACAAAAAGACCGCCCGTTTTGTCCAGCAGACTGGCTTCAGACCCCGCATAAATTAATTCCATAATTTGATTTTGTAATCCCTGCTGGTAGCCACCGGGGCTGTTATTTAGGATAACCAAATCAACATCCAGTCCTTTCTGTCGCCAGTAACGGTGTGCCTGAATCAGTGTGGTCACTATGGCGATACTTTCTTCGCCGGTTATACTGAGCAGTACTATCGGCAGATCGCCTGAAATTGCCCAGCCCCACAGACCGGACTGACCACGCCGGTTGCGGCTGATCACCTGGCCTTCAGCGCGTAGCTCCTGGACAGGGTAAAGCACAGCACTGGCGAGACGATTAAACAAAGTTGCATCATCTTCACTGGCATTCATCTGGCGTAATACCACCAGACTGTGAGACCAGGCCAGTTCAAAGACGCGATCGGCAATAGGGTAATCGCGATATTTTTCCAGCAGGGCCAGGCTCTGCTGGCGGTTCTCGCTGATACCATAAACGATATCAATCGTAACCGGATGCCCCGGCTGTAGAGTGATGGAGTGACGTATAGCCAGTATCGGATCCAGCACTGACCCCGACGTGTTGCTGAGCGTCCCTCCCGCCTCTATTGCCTGGGCATTCGCAGGATTTCTGCCACGTCCAATAAACCTTGCCCTGTCCGTTTCAAACGACACGTTATTTCGGTTATCGCCGTGCACCACCATCATGTGAAACAGGCAAGGACCCGGTTCATCCGGTGAGCGCGGGCGCCGGTGGCAAAGAATAGCGTCACGCTCAGGAGCCAGCTCAGTCTGAATAAACAGATTGCTGAATGCCGGGTGTGCCAGATCGCTGGCAGCCGCTGCCAGGACCACTTCAACATAGGTTGTCAGCTCCAGAGAGCGAGGCTTGCGACCACGATGAATCAGTGTGAGCCGTCGTAATTCAACATCATCCTCCGGAGAGATCACCACCTGAGTTTTGACGCTGAGTCCCCCGAAGCTGCGTCTGAATTCTGCCCCCGCATCGGTGAATAACACTTCCTCGTCTTGTCCGCTGATGTAGCCTGTCGGTTGCCAGGTATTGCTCCACACATCTCCCGTCTGGGTATCGCGGATATAGCAGAATGCTCCCCAGTTATCACGGGTGGTATCACTGCGCCAGCGTGTTATTGCAATATCGTTCCAGCGACTGTAACCACCGCCGGCTGCGGTCAGCATCAGATGATAATGGCCGTTGGACAGAAGTTGAATATCCGGGGCAGGGGTATCCACGCTATAGAAAATACGGGGTTCATAGCGGATGGGTTTGACCCTGCCCTCATGAGATTCAAAATGACGGCGCGGACTGTACAGATCGACCGCATCCGGCACGCGCTCCTGTAACAGCAGACTCGCTGACCGGAATACCGTACTGGACATAAAGCGTTCAGTCATGGGGGCGTCAAGCAGCACATGAGCCAGCGCCTGAAATGCCATACCCTGGTGATGCGCCATCCAGGACTGTACCACCGCATAGAGCTGACCGGTTGCAAGACGTGAGGGGGTATAGTCCAGCGCTTCATAAAAACCGTATTCTCCGCGTGCACCATTTTTTTGCAGCCTGAACAGGTTCTCACAGGCTTTCTGCGGGGAAACCATCAGCGCCAGCAGCGTGGCGTAAGGAGCAACAACCATGTCATCGGCAAGCCCCCTGCGCAGACCGAGCCCCGGTACGCCAAATGCCTGATACTGATAATTATGCTGAACATCAAAAGCATGATAGCCAGACTCTGAAACACCCCATGGTACCCCGCGTTCTTTCCCCCAGTGAATCTGGCGCATAACCGCCGACTGACTCATTTCATCGAGCAGGCTGCCGGGCCAGGTGGGCATCACCAGATTCGGCATCAGATATTCAAACATGGATCCGCTCCATGACATCAGGGCCGTTTCATTATCAATCGTGGTAAACAATCGACCCAGCGCGTACCAGCTTTTAAGAGGCAGCTGATTAGTCGCAATGGCAAGAAAACTGGTCAGGCGGATTTCAGACGGCAGGAGATCGTAGTGGCTCTTGTCAGGCGTATTCGTGTCACAGTTATAACCGACGCTGAGCAGACTGGTTGCTTCACTGTACAGAAAGGCGAAATCCATCCGGGCATGCTCATCCAGCCGCTGTTCCAGCTCGGTGATAATATTGAGTCGCATTCGGGCCTGCTCCGCCACTGACGCCGGAGGCGTTTCTGTACCGGTTAATGTCGGACGGGCAAGCTCGCTCAGCGTCGGCAGCGTCTGCTCATTCCAGGATACAGGTAACCAGCCAAGCAACAGAGACCACTCATGGCAAAGCTGAACCAGTTGATGCTCCAGATGTCCTGCCCAGCGCATCTGAAGAGGTGACCCCTGATGGCATAACATGGTCAGATGGTTGCACTGGGTGCGCATGTTTTTCAGTTCGCTGATAAACGCCTGCGGAGAGAGCGACACCGCATTCAGGCAATGCTTGCGCAGCAGTCTCAGGCTGTCAGGTGGGTTCTTACCCCACTGTTTTTCCAGAATATCCAGCGTATCGTTCAGTCCTGCCAGTATCTGTTGGCTGCTTAAAACAGGCTGATGACGCATGGCGGACAGCCCTGCACGCAGCGTCAACAAATGCCCGGCCATGTTGCCGCTGTCGACGCTGGAGATATAGCGTGGACTGAGGGGGACCAGCGTACGGGTGTCATACCAGTTGTACAGATGGCCCCGGTAGTGCTCCATTTTATCCAGCGTGTCGAGTGTGAGCGACACGCGCCGGAGCACCTCTCCGCCGGGCAGGTAGCCAAAGTCCCATGCCGTCAGGTTAGCCATTAGTGAAAGACCAATATTGGTAGGAGAAGTTCGGTGTGCCACCGTCGGTTGTGGTATTTCCTGATAATTATCAGGCGGAAGCCAGTTCTCTTTTTCTGTGGCAAAGGTTTCAAAAAATGCCCAGATTTCACGGCTTGTCTGGCGTAACAGCTGTTTTTGTTCCTGACCTGGCGAAAAAACCTTACGCACGGGCTGACGACTCAGCCAGCTCATCAGCAACGGTGCCACACACCATACCAAACCGATCGGTAACACAATCCCCAGCAGCTGGGGGGCCAATTTTCCGGTCAGAATTATCAGCGTCACGCCACCGGCAACATTCAGCCACATCGCCTGATAAAAACGTGCAACAGTGGATCTGGCCTGATTGCTGTCCTGGCTGTGGCTGACCCACTGGCTGAGGTGACGCCTGCTTATCCCCAGTCGCCATAGCGTCACGGCGATCGCTTTCAGCGAATATCCGGCTTCGTGTGGCAGTATCGCAAAATTAAGACCGATACCTGACAGACGCTTCAGCGCGCCCGCCATTACAAGTAACAGATGCGGCTTCAGGCGACGGCGCAGAGGTTTATTGAGAAGGTCATGGGTGATGCAGAGGAGGGCTGGCAACAGCCAAATCAGTGACAGTATGCACAGCCAGTAAACCGGATTGGGAACCCAAAGCAGGGTGAAGTAGAGCAATACCACTAAAGAGGGGGCGACCAGGCTGCGACGCAGATTGTCGAGTAATTTCCAGTAAGAAAGCGCGGTCAGTGGATTCCGGGTACGGGTTCCATCGGCTTTTCTGACGTGTGGTTTCAGCCAGTTAAGCAGTTGCCAGTCACCCCGGATCCAGCGTGAACGGCGTGCAACGTCCGACAGATAATTATTAGGGTACTGTTCGTAGAGTAACACCTCACTCAGCAGACCCGAGCGCGCATAGCACCCTTCGAGGAGATCATGGCTGAGAACCAGATTTTCCGGGCAGGTATTGGCAGTGGCCTGCATAAAAATGTCAACATCGTAAATCCCTTTGCCCACGAACGACCCTTCCCCAAAGAGATCCTGATAGATATCCGAAGACATCATAGAATAGGGGTTATTACCCGGTATGCTGCTGCGCAGGGCGGCGTAACGCCCCTGACCGTTACGTGGTATCTCCTCAGCAAGACCGGGTTGTAAAATACCAAATCCTTTGACCACCCTCTGGCGTACCGGATCATACTCTGGCGTATTCAACGGATGGGCCATCGCCGCGACCAGTTTGTGAGCCGTATCGCGCGGCAACACCGTATCACTGTCCAGGGTAATGACGTATTTTATGTGACCCGGTAAAAGGTGGGCAGGCATGTCTGCAACGCTGACGAATTGCGTTCCGGGATGGCGCAACCAGCTGTTCAGTAACGCCAGTTTTCCCCGCTTGCGTTCATAGCCCATCCACGCTCCTTCCGAGGGGTTCCATTCAGGCTGACGATGTAACAGATAAAAACGTGGTCGGCCGGAGGGGTAGCGGCGATTCAGCACCTGCGTATCAGCGATAGCCTGTCTGAGCAGCGCGTGACTTTCCGGCGAGGGTTCATTTTCAGAATCTGCAAAATCAGTGAGCAGCGCGAACCTGAGATTTTCGTTTTCATTCCCCAACCAACAGACTTCAAGACTGGAGAGGAGCTGGCTGAAACTTTCGTGGCTGGTCAGCATGCAGGGGATGACGATCATGGTGGCACTGTCAGCGGGAATGCCGGTTGAAAAATCCATCCCCGGCAAGGGGCGAGGAACGCGAAAACGGGTGGTTGCGTCACTGAGTAAATCACTCATTAACTGAGTTAAAGCGATAACCAGAGGTAATATCACCGCGATTAACAACCAACCTGCGCCCTGCATGGCAGTTTCGTGCAATATTGCCGCGGTCGCTGCGGTTGTCAACAACGCCAGGCTACCAAGCCATGACAGCAGGGTTATTCTGTTGAAACTGTGCCGCAAGCGTATGAGTCTTGAGGTGTCTGCCAGGAGATGTATATCCAGTGCCTGTCGACCTTCGCCGGCGAGATAATAACCAACATGATGTTCCGGTGTATTGGGGGCTTTTTCCTCTGAAAGCGCCAGCACCCTGTCAGCAACCTCAGGCTCGCTGAGCCCACTGTCTCTGGCCAGGACCTCAACTACGTGCCGGTAATGATCCCGGGTATTGAAGTGCATCCGGGGATAGATACCGGCAGGATCATTGCTTAATACCTGTTCGACGACGCTTATCGTTTCGGCGAAATCAGCCCAGTCCGTTTCACCCAGTAATCGCAGACCTGCGATGCTGTTACTGACAGACAGCTGGCTGGCGGCAAGCTGTTGATTGAAGTTATTTATGAGAATGTCAGTGGTGACTCCCTGTTCCCGAAGGCACTGATCAACCCAGGTAAGAGGTAACGACAGCGCGTTGCCGTGCCCCTGCAGACGCCGCACCAGTTCTGCGACAAACGCGCTGGATAACGGAGGACGGGAGCGCGCCAAATCGGCAACCACCATAATTAAATCACCAGGCGCACTCTCTGCACATTCGAAAATCCTGGTTATCCACGTATCTGCCAGGTTTCTGTCCTGTTGCGCTTTTATCACTTCCATACTGATACGACGAAGATTTTCAATCAGCGCCAGTCGAAGCATTCCCGGTAATGCCCAGACTTCACCCAGCGTCAGCGGCGTCACCTGTTGATAGGCAGCGAGATAGCTGGTTAGACTGGTGGCATCCCAGCGGCCATCACCGTGAGCAATGGCCTCTGATGCGATATGATAAATTCTTGGGCAATTCAGCGGCGACATCAGCGACGGGAGACCTTTACCAAAACTTTTCGGCAAGTGCTGGCGGACGGTACGGATTTGTTCCTCAATCAGATAATAATTGTCCAGCAACCACTCCCCGGCGGGCATGATACTGGTCTTTTTACCTGCATTAAGCTCATAGCAGTTTTGGGTGATAACGGCCTCATTGTCGCCAAGCCGTTTCAGAAGATAATAGGGATGTTTATCCGGTGATACTTTATGGGTCCGCGCCAGCTTCTGACCATAGCGTTCCATCTGGGCAGTCGAAAAGAGTTCTGACCGCGGAGTGCTTTCGCTTGCAGGATCGTTCGCCGAAAACGTTACGTTTTCGGCAGCATTCACCGGAATACGGGAGCGGTTAAACCACGCTCTGGGGTTCATTTTCATAGCATTGCTCTGATGCGACATTAGCGCGCAGGAGCAGTTGCGAAATCAGTTCAGAAACGTTCTCTCAGGATGGGCGTAAGGCATCAGGGATTTAACAGCTGCTGGGATTTAACTTAAGTATAGAAGATGGTTCTGTCCACGGCGGATCAGTTGATACTAGCGCCGTGAGATAAACAGGGCTTTACACCGAGGGCAAAGCATGGCCTGATTGCGCCGGATTTTTGCCATCGGTTGAACTGATTTGAAACCACAAACAGTGCAGACAACAGTGGCAGTAGATGCACCGCTGAAGAATTTCATTGCGTAATTGATAATAGACATAACCATTAACCTTTCAATGAATGAACTTCACCGTATCACATATGGTTAAGTTTTAATCTGTTTATTTTGTGACCCTGAAATTCAGGAGAGGTAAATGTTCGCAGCCACAGGCCCTCTGGGACCATTGATCCGACAGAATTCTATGCGGCTTCCTGGGATGAGTAATTCTGATTCGCGGGAGTTAACGGCTGAAATGTGAAGCAGAACATCTTTTCGCCCATCTGAAGGGATGATGAGGCCTTTACCACTGAGAATGTCAAAGCTTTTGACAATGCCTGTCATTTTATGGGACAAGTCGATTCCTTATTAAAAACACGTAAAGACTATACATTCAAAATAGTATATTGCCACACTTAATTTTCCTGCAGGACTTCTGGATGGCTAAAAAATAATTTGCGTATTAGTATCTCCCGTGTCTTAATGAATCCTGTTAGTTCAATGTACAAACGAACGTTAAACATTTTCTGGTCAGTCCTCATTACCAGGCGCTATCGCTGATATCCCCTCCTTTTGAGTCATACCTTTAATACTATACGTTTACTATTAATACTATCATGTATAACGGGAGTCAGTATGTCCACAAGAATTAAAGGTTTGGTAAAATGGTTTAACGAAGATAAAGGTTTTGGTTTCATTTCACCTCTTGACGGAAGCAAGGATGTCTTCGTCCATTTTTCCGCACTCCATGGTGAGAATTTCAATACCTTATTTGAAGGGCAGAAAGTTGAGTTCGCCATGCAGAGTGGTGAAAAAGGGCCTGCTGCTACAAACGTAATACTTTGCGATAAATGAAGATTTGCGGGCCCGCGACAACGATGAAGGATTATTCCTGAGTAGACAGGTCCATAAATTAAATCAGAGAAAGTCGGTTGTTTTTTTAATATCAGGTCAACATGTTTTTCGCAATTATGAGTGTGCTGACCGATGTGATGAAGTGCAGGACTACTGCCTGAAAGCCTGAAAGCCTGAAAGCCTGAAAGCCTGAAAGCAGAAGCTAACTGCTTGTTAAATAATAAAGTGCGTAAGAGACGAGACTGCCTTCGAAAGCATCACGTCCCTGATTGTATTTTAATGGCATCGGCATTTAACATCACTGATAGAAGAGAGTGACGGGAAAGACTAACAGAATTATGGTGGCATATGATAAAAGTACTCGTTTTCTTTAATACCGAATCCTGTAAAGTCATGACCGTTCCGGAGGGTACATCCTCAATCAGACAGGAATACCCAAACGGTGAAGAAATACATCTACAGATTATGTCTGCAGGCTTTCCTTCATTAACCGGTGATCATGATGTTATTTACGTAGCCTCTGACAGACAGTTAATGTCACAGGAAATACTCGATGCGTTCCGGAAATATTTATAGCATTTTCGTTATGTTCTCTGCTTCAAATTGAATTGCGTATTTACCCTATTTATCAGAAGCGAACAAAAAATGAGTTAAAATCTTTGTGGCTTGCTAATAGCAGGCCTTTTTTTTACATGTTCATTTTTAATAATCGTTCTCATATAAGGAAGTCACTCTTTGTGCACTGACAAAATGCAGATATCTTTCTAACCTGATGACTTTGCTGCTGGAATGTTCATCATGCACGACTGAAGCCGCGAGTCATGGGGGGATACCTAAATATTTACCGGGAGGAACCCGGCATCATATTGATACATCCAGACAATGCAACAAGGGCTTTTTCACCGGATATTCCGTTTTCTGACCCAGTAAGTTATTATCGAAAAATTATTATTTATTTCCGCTTTTGGCATTAGGCGTACGTCTGGCTATGTGCATTTGATTGCCTCAATCAATTATTCCCCTGATTTTTCACATTTCTTACGGCGCGCGTCACTGCATGCCAGATAAATTTGTCTGCGGGCACGGTGCCATTCGCAGCTAACTCCTCTGACTCTTTCCCTCCAATGTCCTGCCTCATCCATTATCTTGCTGCTTCTGGCGACAGTACCAGAGACTGGTGGTCGTGGATATCTATTAGACCTTTTTCTGTTGCTGCGGTGACGATCAGAAAGCCTTCTGTTTCGTCTCCACGTTCAAATGGTGTGCTTCCGATTGCCGCCATGAATATCGGCTGGCCATCGGCGCGATGGATAAAGTAGAGTGGGTTGATTCTTGTCACCTTCTTTCTTCCATCCGAAGCCCCCATCAGCAAAGCAGATCGCCCGGCCATGTTGCCATAGCGCCTTAAACATCCTGCTGGTGGCCACAGTTTCAACACGCGCGTTAATCAGTGGAGCCTTATCCCACCACCCGGGCGCATAACCCCAGAAGACAGGATCGATATGCAGTTGTTCGTCGCGTTCGCTCAGGAGCAAAACCTTTGTACCTGGCGACACGTTGTACCGGCCGATTGGTTCGGGGTCATAAGCGATATCCCGCTCAGCCTCTTCAGCCAAATAAGCCAGGTACTCTTCACGGGTTTGTGATTGAGCAAAGCGTCCGCACATGGTTACCTCCAGTTTGCAGACTGAAAGTATAGAAGGTGTGGAGGAGTAGGAAGGGAACTCCGACAGCCATCGAACTGATGACTGTCGGAGCTGACGTTAAAAACAATGTGTACAAAATTGTGTATTAAAATCAGAATTACAGAATTATTTTAAATATTAACTCATTGTTTTTAATTGATAAATTTGTTTATTGAGTAGGTGCTATCGTAGGGCATACCATTCCTTATGTTTCAGTGGGTTAGCCATGGCTCCTAAAATATCTGAGATCACATTGACGATAATGACCAGCGCGCCGATCACCATCACTCCGGCGGAAATCGCTGCGTAATCCTGTTGGCGGATGGCGTTGATCAGCCAGCGCCCCAGTCCCGGCCAGCTGAAGACCATTTCGGTAATCATTGCCAGCGTTAGCATGGTGGAGAACTGCAGTCCCAGGCGCGGGATCACCGGCGGCAGGGCATTGTGCAACACGTGACGATGCAGAATCGTCCTGCGGGTAACGCCGCGGGTCGCCGCCGCTTTAACATAGTTAGTATCGTAGACTTCACTGGTGCTGATACGCATCAGGCGAATCACTTCGGTGGTCGGCGCGACGGCCAGCGTCAACACCGGCAGCACCATATGCCGCGCGGCGCTGACGATCATCTCATGGCGCCACGGCGAATCAGAGAGCCAGGCATCAATGAGCGCGAAGCCGGTCACCGTCTTCACTTCGTACAACAGATCAAAGCGGCCGGAGACCGGGAACCATCCCAGCGTTAGCGAGAAGAACAGAGTGAACAGCAACGCCAGCCAGAACACCGGAATGGAGAACCCCACCAGCGCCAGGGCGCTAATGAGCGTGTCCGGCCATTTATTACGCATAATTCCGGCAATCATCCCCACGGGAATGCCGACCAGCAGCGCAAAACCAAACGCCAGAATGCACAGTTCCATCGTGGCAGGGAAGACCACCTTCAGCTGTTCGGAAATCAACTGGCCGTTGATGCTGGAGACGCCAAAGTCCCAGTGCAGAACCCCTTTGAACCAGAACAGCCAGGCATTCCATAGCGATGCGCCCTGCAGCGGCGCGTGCGGCGTAAAGTAGCTGAGGCTAAAGCCGATAAAGGTGAGAAAAAACAGCGTCACAAGCAACAACAGCAGGCGGCGCAGAGTAAAAATAATCATGGTTTTTTCACCTCTTCTTTTTCGCGCGACACGCCTGCGAAGGAGGCGTTGCCAAACGGACTCAGCACCAGTCCTTTCATATCATAGCGATAAGCCTGCAGACGCAGCGAAGAGGCCAGAGGCAGCACCGGTAATTCACGGGCGAGAATATGCTGCGCCTCTTTGTAGGCTTCGATACGCGACGCCAGCTGTTGTGAAATCAGCGCTTTTTGTAATATCTCGTCAAACTCGCGGTTGCACCAGTGGGCGAGGTTGGTCTGCGAACCAATCGCCGCGCAGCTTAACAGCGGGCGGAAGAAGCTATCCGGGTCATTACTGTCGGTGGCCCAGCCGGAAAGCGTTAAATCGTGGCTCATATCCATTAAACGCGCCTCCTGGAAGCGGCCTTCAACCGGAATAATAATCACTTTGACACCCACCTGCGCCATATCCGCCTGTATCAGCTCGGCGGTTTTCAATGGGCTGGGGTTCCACGCCTGGGAACTGGTCGGCACCCACAATTTTAACGTGAGATTACTGAGCCCCAGCGCCTGCAGGCGACGGCGCGCCTCCGCGGGGTTGTATTCGGTAATTTTAGCGTCGTTATCATAAGCCCACGAGGCGCGTGGTAGCATTGAGGCCGCGGTTTCCGCGGTGCCGTAGTAGATCGATTGCATCAGACGCTGGTTGTTGATCGCCAGCGCCAGCGCGTGGCGAACTTCCGGATTATCCAGCGGCGGTTTAGCAGTGTTAAAAGCCAGCCAGGCGATATTCATACCCGGGCGCAGCGTCAGACGCAGGCGCGGATCGTCGCGCAGGATGGTGAGCTGGCTGGCGGCGGGCCAGGCCAGCACGTCGCATTCGCCGGTCAGCAGTTTTGACAGACGGCCGGTGCCGCCGGAACCGAGATCCACCACCACCTGCGGCATCAATGGCTTGCCGCGCCAGTAGGCCGCGTGGCGCTGCAGGCGGATGTACTGCCCGGTGCGATACTCTTCCAGTTTAAACGGGCCGGTACCGACGGGCTGGCGGTCGAGTTGTTCTTCACGGTCGCTTTTGGTCAGCTGCGCGGCATACTCCGCCGACATGACTGAAGCATAGTGTGTTGCCAGGTGCCACAGGAATGAGGCATCCGGGCGTTTCAAGCGAAACTCGACGGTATGGTTATCCAGCTTACGAACGCTTTCTACGGTGTCGGCGAACTGCAGGCTATCGAAATAGGGGAAGCTACTGCCGTTGACGCTGTGCCACGGGTCGTCGCGATTAAAGATGCGCCCGAAGGTGAAGATGACATCATCAGCGTTAAAAGCGCGGGTCGGTTTAAACCAGTCGGTAGTCTGGAACTGGACCTTATCGCGCAGGTGGAAGCGGTAGGTGGCGCCGTTATCAAGCACTTCCCAGCTTTCCGCCAGTTCAGGCACCAGACGATAGGTATAAGGGTCGACGTCGAGCAGGCGATCGTAGATCTGGGCGGCGAGGGTGTCGACAATCAGGCCGCTGCTGACTTTTTGCGGGTTAAAGGTATTTACCTGCCCGCTGACGCAATAGACAAACCCGCTATCGCGGATATCGGCATTAGCCGGCAGCGCCGGGGCCGGTGCGGCAAAAGCCTGCCCGCACAGCATCGAGGCTGCCGCTAAAAGAGAGGACAATTTCAGGCGCATATTTTCTTTTTGATCATAGAGCAGAGCTCTATATTATTAATATTAAATGACATTTACCACCACCTTTACGACATCGAGGGGGATAATGCGGTCACCGGCAGCGCATGTTGTCCAGCCAGTTGGTCAAAATAGTGTCGGAAATAAACCAGTATTAAGAAACATGGTATCTTTTTATTGCCGATTTCTCCAGTTAGCCATCTGTATGCGTTCTGTAGAGGGGTGGTGTGAATTGCGGGATCAGAGCGGAAGGAGTTGATTATAGCGGGCGATATAATCCTTTGGCGTGATCTCCAGTTCTCCGCCGTCGCGATGGATAGCGACAAAGGTACGCAGCACCAGTCCGCTTTTACGTTCTGATATTTGCCATCCTTGTTCGCTGTAGGCATCGCGCGTGGAGCGCACGCAGAGATCCGAGAAAATCATCATTAAAGAGAGGGCTGGGGCATGATGATTTTTCATGGTGTGGATCAAACTGGCATGGGCGGCATAGCGGGTTAGCGTATGAGAATTAACCGGAATCACGTGAATTTTCAGTCCATTGAATATAATTGCCGCCGATGATAATTCACATTAAGACATCTTACCAGTTACATATTATTAACTCCTCGCGTTTTCATATGTGAATTGATAGTGACGTTGTCACGTTTTAATCCTGTAGCGGTGTGAATTCATATAATGCCAGCGCATTGCTCTGCAGTGAATCCACCCGCAGCCAGCCATCATCCATCTGTTCCTCATGCACGCTCAGCGCCGGGCGGGCGTGGTGCCGGAGCCAGCGATAATCTTCTTCGTCCGGGCCGCTGCGGCTGCGGAATGCCTCAAACAGCGGAAATAGCGCGCCGTGATGTTGATCGAACAGATGCTGTTTGATGCGCCAGCGTCCCTCCAGCCCTTCAAGCCGCAGGGTATAGGGCTGGCGAAACCGCTGAGTAAAGGCCTCTTCGCTCGATAGCCAGGGGTTGAAAATCACCGTATTGCGCAGCAGCAACTGGTAGTGTCCGTTATGGCGCAATAACAACAGGTTTTTGTCATTGATTAAGACTTCGCCGCGCAGACGCCGCCACAGCCATAATACCCAGTAAACCGGGCGCGGCAGACCATGCAGGTAATGCAGCGCCAGGCTGGAGGTGTCAAGTTTACCGTTGTCCCGCGCCTCCCCCTGCAGCCCGGAATTAAGCCAGAAGCCTGCCAGCCACACCTGTTCGGCAATGCCCAGCAGGTTATCCATCAATAGCGCGCCGCGGAAAAAACGTCCGTTGGTATCGCGGGTATCGCCGGTCAACGTATTCCACGATAGCAGCCACAGCGGCAACGAGAGCTGCCGTTGCCGTAGGGCATTATGTATTTGGCGTAATTTCTGTCGCGGATAGCTTTCACTGGCGGCCAGCTTGCTGCTATCGGCCTGCGCCAGGTCAAGCAGTTCATTAGCATCCGCCTGGCAGGCGAGAAAATCGGCTTTGCTGAGCAGCGGGGAATGCAGTAGCGGATCGTCGGCAATATCGCTTTGCGGGAAACGATGCCAGATCCCCATTTGCGGTTGTTGCAAGGTGGACGCGAGCACTTCGCGCTGTTGTCGCCAGGCCTGCTGTCGCGCCGCTTCACTGGCCTGCGGCGACCAGTGCCAGACAAAACGCCAGCTCGCAAGCGTCGTGGGTGAAAAGTGATTGGCGGCAAGTTGCAGAAAACGCTGTAGTAAATCGCAGCGGGTGGTTAAACCGGTGTGGAGTAGCACCGTCCAGCCTTTCTGCGCCAGCCAGCTAAACAGCTGCTGAAGATTGTACCAACAGGCATAACCCGCGAGCGTCGGGTCGTCCCAGCCTTCGCCAAACAGGCGGCTACTGAGAAACGGATCGTGAATATCGATGCCGTAGACGGGTAGCGTCTGCTGCAGTTGCTCCAGCTCGCGGCGGACATCTTCGCGGAGTAAATCATCAAGTTCGCGAACGGTGACGATCGTACGGGTATGGCGCAATAACGGCGCGCGCGCTGGCAACTGGCGGATATCCACCAGCCTGGTCTGACGCGGGTTGAGCAGCAGCGGCGGCGTATTATCGCTGTTTTTTTCCGCCTCGTTAAGGCGGGCGTAAAGCCGCTCAACCGCGACCGGATACCAGACCTCACTGGCGTTGACTCGCGGACGAGCGGCGGGCTGCGGCTGCTGTTGGCGAAATTGCCGCGGTGTGACGCCATGCTGGCGCTTAAACAGATCGCTCATGATGCGGGCACTGGCGAAACCGTTGTCCTGCGCCACCTGCTGCACCGAACGCCGGGTGGCCAGCAGTTGCTCGGCGGCCTTGCCGAGACGCAGGGCGGTAATGTACTGCACGAAGCTGACGCCGACCTCTTTATGAAACAGGCGGGAAAGCCAGGCCTCCGAGACAAACTCAGCGGCGGCCACTTCCTGCAGCGAGATCCGCCGCTGATAGTTGGCTTCAATGCGCGCTACTACGTTGATAATTCGTCGGCTCCAGTTTTCGGCGCCGCGGCGCAGGCTGGGTACGATGGGCTGCGTAAAGCGGGTCGCCAGCAGCAGGGCGATTTCGCTGAGCCAGCGGTTGGCCTCTAAGCGGTAACGCGACTGATGATTAACCAGCCCGGCTACCAGCAACTGGCGCATCAGCTGGCGCAGGTTATCTGCCGCATCCATGTTTTCGCCGTTAACCCGATAATCACAGGCAAAAAAATCGCTATCAAGGCGGGTGAGCCAACCAGCGGCAAGGTTGAGGATCATGACCGCATTGGCCTCTTCGCCGGTAATCTGCCAGCGCTGGCGGCGGTTAACGATCGCCAGTTCATCAACCCGCATCGGTTGCGGCGCTTCGCCGAGTTGCAACCGCGCGCTGCCTTCCAGCAGCCACAGCAGCGTTAATCCGTCGCTTTCCGGCGGGCTGAGGTGGCGAATATCGCGCACCGTGAGGCTGAAATCGCCGAGATAGTGTTCCATGCGCCGCTCCTTAAAAGACAAAAAATAACAGGGTGTTTTTTGTCATAACAGAATTGTATAGAAAACAGTCATTGATAATTCGTCAATATAAAACAAAAAAGCGCATTTTAAAGCCGGGTGGGGCGCATAAACTCGAAAGTGTCGTGCAAACACAACACAGGAATAATAAAAATGACACATCCATTGATTGAATCTTTGCAAGTTAATGAAGCGCAGTTTGTGGCGTTACGTCGCCGCTTCCACCAACAGCCCGAGATTGGCTTTGAAGAACATAAAACCAGCGATGAAGTCGCCAGGCTGCTTGCTGAGTGGGGATATGAAGTGCATCGCGGCCTCGCCGGTACCGGCGTGGTCGGGACGCTGAAAGTCGGCAGCGGCGAAAAACGTCTGGGTCTACGCGCGGATATGGATGCGCTGCCGATGCAGGAAATGAGCGGTAAAGCATGGGCAAGCCAGGTCGACGGGCGTTTTCACGGCTGCGGCCATGACGGTCACACCACCACGCTGCTGTATGCGGCGGAATATCTGGCGCGCACGCGTCAGTTTAACGGTACGCTGCAGTTAATTTTCCAACCGGCAGAAGAGCTGCTGTACGGCGGACGGGTGATGGTCGAAGATGGCCTGTTCACAAAATTCCCCTGCGACGCCATCTTTGGCCTGCATAACATGCCGGGCCAGAAACTGGGCAAAATCGGCCTGCGCGACGGCGCGATGATGGCTTCTTCCGATACGCTGCATATCGAAGTGAAGGGCGTTGGCGGCCATGGCGCGGTACCGGAACATACCGTGGATGCGACGCTGGTTGCCTGCCACATTACCCTCGCGCTGCAATCGATCGTTTCACGCAACATCACGCCATTTGAACCTGCGGTAGTCACCGTCGGCAGCATTCAGGCTGGTCACGCGCCGAACATCATCAACGATAAAGTGTTGATGAAGCTAACGGTCCGTACCCTTAACCAGCAGGTGCGCGAGACGGTGCTGCAGCGCATTCACGATATTGCGGTCGCTCAGGCAGAAAGTTTTAACGCCAGCGCTACCTTAACCCACGTCAACGGCAGCCCGGTATTACGTAACGATCCGGCGGCTAATGAGCTGGTCCGTGAAGTGGCGACCTCGCTGTTTGGCAAAGAACAGGTTGGTACCGTGAATCCATTTATGGGCAGCGAAGATTTCGCCTTCATGCTGGAGAGCAATCCCAACGGCTGCTACTTCACTATCGGCGCGGGTGATGAAGCCGACCGCTGCATGGTGCATAACCCGGGATACGATTTTAACGATCAAATCCTGCTTACCGGCGCAGCGCTGTGGTGCGGCCTGACGGAACGCTATCTGCGTTAACCTATCGCGACGGGGGGACCCGATTATGAGTTCTGTATCGTTAAGCGAATCTCGTTTCGTCGGTAGCGATCGCCTGCTGGCGGGTATTGTGCTCAGCGTGCTGACGTTCTGGCTGTTTGCGCAATCGGTTATCAATGTTGTTCCGGCGATGAAAAGCAGCCTCGATATTTCACTGGAGACGCTAACCCTGGCGGTGAGTCTCAGCGCCTTATTTAGCGGCTGCTTCGTGGTGGCCAGCGGCGGGCTGGTGGATAAATTCGGCAGGGTGCGGATGACCTATCTCGGCCTGGCGTTGAGTATTATCGGCAGCGCGTTTCTGGCGGCGTCGCAGGGGCCGGGTCTGTTTATCACCGGTCGTATCCTGCAAGGGCTTTCGGCGGCCTGCATTATGCCGGCGACGCTGGCGCTGATTAAAACCTGGTATGAAGGTAGGGCGCGGCAGCGGGCGGTGAGTTTCTGGGTCATTGGTTCCTGGGGCGGCAGCGGGCTTTGCTCGTTTGTCGGCGGCGCGATTGCCACCGGTCTTGGCTGGCGGTGGATCTTCGTGTTCTCGATTGCGGTGGCGCTGCTGGCGTTGCTGCTGCTGCGCGGCACGCCGGAGAGTCGAAGCGCCAGCGCCGATCGGCATAAGCTTGATGTGGGCGGATTATTAAGCCTGATCGCGTCGCTGGTGCTGCTTAATCTGTTTATCAGCAAGGGCCATCAATGGGGCTGGAGCAGTGGCTTATCGCTGTCGATGCTGGGCGGCGCGGTAATTACGGGTGGTTTGTTTATCCGTAGCGGTTTGCGTAAAGGTGAAGCGGCGCTAATCGACTTCGCTTTATTTCGCAACCGGGCCTACGGCGCGGCGGTGCTGTCGAACTTCATGCTTAATGGCGCTATCGGCACCATGATGATCACCAGCATCTGGCTGCAGCAGGGGCATCATCTTACCCCGCTGGAAACCGGCATGATGACGCTGGGGTATCTGGTGACGGTACTGGCGATGATTCGCGTTGGGGAAAAGTTGCTCCAGCGCTACGGCGCGCGGTTGCCGATGATGACCGGGCCGGTCTTTACCGCCATCGGCATTTTGCTGATCTCCTGTACCTTCCTCGATAAGTCACTGTATATCGGGACCGTCTTCTTCAGCAATATTCTGTTTGGCCTCGGGCTCGGCTGTTACGCCACGCCTTCGACCGATACCGCCGTCGCCAATGCGCCGGAGAACAAAATCGGAGTCGCATCAGGGGTTTATAAGATGGGAAGCTCGCTTGGCGGCGCGATGGGTATTGCCGTGACGGCGTCACTTTTCGCGCTGTTCCTGCCGTTGGGAATGGCCAGCGCCGCGCAATACGCGTTGTGGTTTAACGCCGCGCTGTGTTTAGGCTCAATGGTGGTGAGCGCGATGATGCTGCCGCGCGCCGCTCATAGCTGATGCTTCTTCAACAAGGCGCGAAGCTGGTGGTAGGTTAGCCCCAGCAGCTCCGCCGCCTGCTTTTGATTGTACTTCGCCTGCTGCAGGCTCAACTGCAGCAGGCTTTTTTCTTGCTCCAGCTGAAAGGCGCGCAGGTCCAGTGGCAACGCGGGAAGCGCATGTTCAACGACCGGTGCAGGCGCAGGCGTCGCGCTATTAAATGGGTTGATAATGATATTATCCAGCTCGCTATCACTGCTGCCGTGGCGGTAAACCGAACGTTCAACCACGTTTTTCAGCTCACGAATATTGCCCGGCCAGCGGTATGCGAGCAGCGTGTCGACGGCTCGCTCGCTAAAGCCGGGAAACAGAGGAAGCCCCAGTTCGCGGCACATCTGAATGGCAAACTGGTTGGCAAGCAGCATGATGTCGCTCTGGCGCTCGCGCAATGGCGGTAGTTGCACGACATCAAACGCCAGCCGGTCGAGCAGGTCGGCGCGGAAATGACCTTCCTCGACCATTTTGGGCAGATCGGCGTTGGTGGCGCACACCAGCCGTACGTTAACCTGCAGCGGCTGGCTGCCGCCGACGCGTTCGAGCTCGCCGTATTCAATTACCCGCAGCAATTTTTCCTGCACCAGCATCGGAGCGGTGGCCAGCTCATCGAGAAACAGCGTGCCGCCATCGGCACGTTCAAAGCGCCCCGGATGCCGTTTGCTGGCGCCGGTAAAGGCGCCGGCTTCATGACCAAACAATTCGGAATCGAGAAGGTTTTCATTCAGCGCCGCGCAATTCAGCGAAATAAACGGTCCCTGCCAGCGCGAAGAGAGAAAGTGCAGTCGGTTGGCAATGAGCTCTTTGCCGGTCCCGCGCTCGCCGATCACCAGCACCGGTTTATCCAGCGGCGCCAGCTGCGAGACCTGTTCGAGCACCTCCAGAAAGCTGTTAGCCTCGCCCAGCAGGTTATCCTTGTATTCCGCCATGATGAATTTCGCCATTAAGTAGTGTGATTCGCCAACTCACTGTAGCAAGCAGGCGGCCATATCTCAACCACCTTGTTTAAAATCAATAAGATAAAAAGTTGGCACGCCATTTGTATTAACTACTGCACAGGCCGCTGCCTGCTATCAGAACTATGAGGATTGAAATTATGGGTATTTTTTCTCGCTTTGCCGACATCGTGAACGCCAACATCAACTCCCTGCTGGAGAAAGCGGAGGATCCGCAGAAGCTGGTCCGTCTGATGATTCAGGAGATGGAAGATACATTGGTTGAAGTGCGTTCTACCTCCGCCCGCGCGCTGGCGGAAAAGAAACAGCTGACCCGCCGTATCGAACAGGCGCAGGCGCAGCAGGTGGAATGGCAAGAAAAGGCCGAGCTGGCCCTGCGTAAAGAGAAAGAAGATCTGGCGCGTGCGGCGCTGATCGAAAAACAGAAGCTGACTGACCTTATCGGCAGCCTGGAACACGAAGCGCAACTGGTGGATGAAACCCTGGCGCGAATGAAAAAAGAGATTGGCGAGCTGGAGAATAAGCTCAGCGAAACCCGCGCTCGTCAGCAGGCGCTGATGCTGCGTCATCAGGCGGCCAGCTCTTCGCGTGATGTTCGCCGCCAGCTGGATAGCGGTAAAATGGATGAAGCGATGGCGCGTTTTGAGTCTTTCGAACGCCGTATTGACCAAATGGAAGCCGAGGCGGAGAGCCATCGTTTTGGCAAACAACAATCGCTGGATCAGCAGTTTGCCGAACTGAAAGCGGATGATGAAATCAGCGAGCAACTGGCGGCGCTGAAAGCCAAAATGAATCAGAATAACCAGTAATGCATATTGCGCGGCGCGGTGTTGCGCCGCGGCTCACCACCTGTAAGGAGTACACATGAGCATGCTTCTTCTTGCCATCCCGCTCACGCTGTTTGTGCTGTTCGTGTTGCCGGTCTGGTTATGGCTGCACTACAACAATCGCTCGGCGGACGGGGCGTTAACCCAGAACGAACAGCAGCGCCTGCTGCAGCTGACCGATGACGCGAAACGGATGCGCGAACGTATTCAGGCGCTGGAAGCGATCCTTGATGCGGAACATCCGAACTGGAGAGACAAATAATGGCCGGATTGGACTTTAATAAAAAACTGTGGCGTATCCCGCAGCGCGGAATGGTGAAGGGTGTCTGCGCCGGTATCGCGCAGCACCTGGATGTGCCGGTGAAGCTGGTGCGTCTGATAACCGTGCTGGCGATGATTTTTGGCCTCTTCTTTTTCGTGCTGGTGGCCTACATCATTCTGACCTTCGCGCTGGATCCGATACCGGATAGCGAACTGTACGGCGAGAAAGGGCCGAGCAATGGTGATTTACTGGCCGCCGTGGATGCCGAACTGGCTTCCGGCGAACAGCGCCTGCGTGATATGGAGCGTTATATCACCTCCGATACCTTCACGCTGCGCAGCCGTTTTCGTCAACTGTAAAATTTTTCCATGTAACCAACGAGGCAACGCATGAATATGAAATGGCAACAGGCAGGGCAAAAAGTGAAACCGGGTCTTAAGATCGCCGGTAAGCTGGTGCTACTGACCGCGCTGCGATACGGCCCGGCTGGCGTTGCCGGTTGGGCGGTGAAATCGGTGGCGCGTCGGCCGCTGAAAATGTTGCTGGCGGTAGCGCTTGAGCCGCTGCTCAGTCGGCTGGCCAATCGTTTTGCCCGCGGCATGAAATAATTCCTCAGGGGGAGGAATACCGGCGCGCTTTATATTGGCCCTGATTATCCCCATCTAAATAGCTTATCATTAAACGACATTCCTTCTGGGCATAACGGACTGGCGATGAAGCGACTCAAAACTGAATTCAATGCGCTGGTCAACCGCGGGGTTGACCGGCATTTACGTCTTGCCGTGACCGGACTCAGCCGCAGCGGCAAAACGGCTTTTATCACCGCGATGGTTAATCAACTGCTGAATATCCACGCCGGGGCGCGACTGCCGCTGCTGAGCGCGGCGCGCGAAGAACGCCTGTTGGGCGTTAAACGGGTTCCGCAGCGTGATTTCGGCATTCCGCGTTTTACCTATGATGAAGGCCTGGCGCAGCTTTATGGCCAGCCGCCGGCCTGGCCGACGCCGACCCGTGGGGTGAGCGAAATTCGCCTCGCGCTGCGCTATCGCTCTAACGATTCTCTGCTGCGTCATTTCAAAGACACTTCTACTCTGTATCTGGAAATCGTGGATTATCCGGGAGAATGGTTGCTCGACCTGCCAATGCTGGCGCAGGATTATTTAAGCTGGTCGCGGCAAATGACAGGGCTGTTGCAGGGGCAGCGCCGGGCGTGGTCTGCCCGCTGGCGGCAGCTGTGTGATGGGCTCGATCCGCTGGCGCCCGCCGACGAAACCCGGCTGGCGGAGATCGCCGCCGCCTGGACCGATTATCTGCACGCCTGCAAGCGCGAGGGGTTGCACTTTATTCAGCCGGGGCGGTTTGTGCTTCCCGGTGACATGGCGGGAGCTCCGGCGCTGCAGTTCTTCCCCTGGCCGGATGTTGATGCGATTGGCGAAGCCAGGCTGGCGCAGGCGGATAAACACACCAATGCCGGAATGCTGCGCGAGCGTTTCAAATTCTACTGCGAGAAAGTGGTGAAAGGCTTCTATAAAGACCACTTCCTGCGCTTTGACCGCCAGATTGTGTTGGTGGACTGTCTGCAGCCGTTAAACAGCGGGCCGCAGGCGTTTAATGATATGCGTCTGGCGCTGACCCAGTTGATGCAAAGCTTCCATTACGGCCAGCGAACGCTTTTTCGCCGCCTGTTTTCACCGGTTATTGACAAGCTACTGTTTGCCGCCACTAAAGCCGATCACGTGACCGTCGATCAGCACGGCAACATGGTGTCGCTACTTCAGCAACTGATTCAGGACGCCTGGCAGAATGCCGCCTTTGAAGGCATCAGCATGGATTGTCTGGGGCTGGCGTCCATTCAGGCTACCCAGGGCGGGCTTATCGAGGTTAATGGTGAGAAGATCCCAGCGCTGCGCGGCGATCGTCTGAGCGATGGGCAACCGCTTACCATTTTCCCGGGGGAGGTGCCGGCGCGGCTGCCGGGCCAGGCCTTCTGGGAACAGCAGGGCTTCCAGTTTGAGAACTTCCGCCCGAGAGCGATGGATGTCGATAAACCGCTGCCGCATATACGCCTTGACGCGGCGCTGGAATTTTTGATTGGAGATAAATTGCGATGAGCGAGCCGATAAAACCGCGGATCGATTTCGATGGCCCACTGGAAACGGAAAAGAGCCAGACTTTAAAATCGGCCCGCGCCTTTGACGCGGCCGATGCGCAAACCTTCTCTCCGATGCTGCCTGAAATGGTTGCTGAAGAGGAGGGGGCCGCCGAAGCGGTGGTGGAATCGGTACTGCGCCCGAAACGCAGCCTGTGGCGGCGGATGGTTAGTGCCGGGCTGGCAATTTTTGGTATTAGCGTGGTGGCGCAGGGCGTGCAGTGGACGGTGACGGCCTGGCAGACTCAGGACTGGATTGCGCTCGGCGGCTGCGCGGCCGGGGCGCTGATTGTCGGCGCGGGCGTGGGGTCGGTAGCGACCGAATGGCGTCGCCTGTGGCGTCTGCGCCAGCGCGCGCACGAACGCGATGAAGCGCGGGATCTGATGCATAGTCACGCGGTGGGCAAAGGGCGCACGTTCTGTGAGAAACTGGCGCAGCAGGCCGGGCTGGATCAATCGCATCCGGCGCTGCAGCGTTGGTATGCGGCCATCCATGAAACGCAAAACGATCGCGAAGTGGTGAGCCTGTACGCGCAACTGGTGCAGCCGGTGCTGGACGCGCAGGCGCGGCGGGAAATCAGCCGCTCGGCGGCGGAATCGACGCTGATGATCGCCGTCAGCCCGCTGGCGCTGGTGGATATGGCGTTTATCGCCTGGCGTAACCTGAGATTGATTAACCGTATCGCCACCCTCTACGGTATTGAACTTGGCTATTATAGCCGCCTGCGTTTATTCCGTCTGGTGTTGCTGAATATCGCCTTTGCCGGCGCCAGCGAACTGGTGCGCGAAGTCGGCATGGACTGGATGTCGCAGGATCTGGCGGCCCGCCTGTCGGCGCGCGCCGCCCAGGGTATCGGCGCCGGGTTGTTGACCGCCCGTCTGGGGATTAAGGCAATGGAGCTGTGTCGTCCGCTACCGTGGATCGCCGATGATAAACCGCGGCTCGGCGATTTCCGCCGCGAACTGATCGGCCAGTTAAAAGAGACGCTGCAGAAAAGCAAAACCGGCGCGGAGAAATAACGCCGGCAAGCGTAAATGCCGGGTGGCGGCTGCGCCTTACCCGGCCTACGGTTCGTGCGGCCTGTCGTTAATTTATTCACCATGCTGGATCCCCCGGTGGCGGCTGCCACTTACCGGGGCTACAGCGCTGCGCGATTTGGTAGCCCGGAGAAGGCGCAACGCGCCGCCTCCGGGAAAACCCCTTAA